>VBKI01000040.1:0-13378 GCA_005879535.1 Deltaproteobacteria bacterium
GGAAGCACACGCTGCCCGTCGTCACCGGCACGGACGTTGCCGCCGCGAGCCTCATGAGGACCTCTGGCAATCCATGTACTCCAACGGTCGTCGGTGGCCAAGGAGCGATGTTGCTTCCGTTCCAAACGTTGTTTCCAAGATGCAAGACCGACTCTCTCCCGCTGGATTACGTGGGGTGACCACCGAGAGGAGGTCGTATGCATCTGCTCTTCCCACGTATCGGCACCCTGTTCCTGCTCGGACTCGCTTCTCTGGCAGCAGCCTGTGGAGCGGACCGCGCGCCGGGCGCGCGCGACGACAGGTCCACGATGAACTTCACCAACGGTCCACCGTCTCCTGGACCAAACATCGTCCGCATCCACAATGCCGGATCGCGCGTCGTCACCACCGACCCGACGGAGGGCCTCCTCGCCATTCACGGAACGGTCAAGGACCTCGCGGAATGCACCGACGCGAGCACCCGGGTCCCAGTCGACATCCAGATCGTGCGCACGCCGTCGGACGTCCAGAACATGGCCTTGCTGCTCGAGGCCACCGAGAACGACGTCGCCATCTACGATCAGGGCAATCCCGGCGATTTGTCGCCGTTCGACCCCGTGAAGTTCTGCGCATTCATCGAAAGCGTATCGCTGGTCTACGAAGGCGTCGTGCACTACCGGCTGCACATCAACGGGCAGGGATCGCTTGACTTCCAGTGGGAAGGGCAAGTCACTCGCGTCAGCGACGGCGCGCTCTTCCATTACGTCGAGCGCCAACACTTCGTGGCGAACGGGGACGGCACTGGCAGCTGGGTCGGCGAAACCATCCAGCTCCAGCCGATGGGACCGCGCTAGCTCGATCCCGAATCGAGGTAGCCTGCGGAGGTGCCGTTCGGGCTGCTCGCCGATCTGGTGGTCGTCGTCCACCTCGCCTTCGTCCTGCTCGTGGTGTTCGGCGGACTGCTGGTCCTGCGATGGCCGCGACTCGCTTTGATCCAGCTGCCGGCTGCGGTCTGGGGCGTCGTCATCGAATGGGCTGGCTGGATCTGCCCGCTGACCCCGCTGGAGAATTCGCTTCGCGCGCGTGGCGGCGCCGCGGGGTACAGGGGTGGATTCGTCGAACACTACCTGCTCGGAGTCCTCTATCCGGCGGGGCTCACGCGCAACGTTCAGATGGTGCTGGGGCTCACCGTACTGCTCGTCAACGCGATCGCCTACGGCCTGTTGCTCGCGCGCTGGCGGCGGGCAGACGATCGTCATTGATGGCGCTCGCGCGAAGGCCGCGTTATTGGGCTCGCCCATGACCTGGGACATCCGAGGCAAGAGGGTGCTCGTGACTGGTGCGACGAGCGGGATCGGACTGGAGGCGGCGCGCAGTCTGGCGAGGCAGGGCGCCAGGGTCGTGCTCGTCGGCCGGGATGCCGGGAAGACCGCTCGCTGCCTCGAGGAAATCCGCGCCGACGTTCCCGGCGCGGACCTTTCTTCACTGTTGTGCGATTTCTCCAGGCAGAGCGAAGTGCGGCGTCTCGCTGACGAGGTCTTGCACCGCTATGACCGACTCGACGTGCTGGTGAACAACGCGGGCACCGTGTTCAAGGATCGCACGATGACGCCGGACGGCATCGAGGCGACGTTCGCGGTGAATCACCTCGGATATTTCCTGCTCACCCAGCTCCTCCTGGACCGCGTCGTCCAGAGCGCGCCGGCGCGCATCGTCAATGTCGCCTCGATTGGGCACCGCCGCGGGACGATGGACTTCGACGACCTCTTCTTCGAGCGCGGCTATGCGCTGTTCAAGGCGTACGGGCGCTCCAAGCTGGCAAACGTCCTCTACACCCGTCTGCTCGCCCGGAGGGTCGCCGGCACGGGCGTGACGGTGAACTGTCTCCATCCGGGAGCGGTGGCCACGGCGATCTGGTCCCGCGCCCCTCTGTGGGCGAGGCCGCTGATCGCCATCATTGGCAAATTCGCGTTCATCTCCGCGGAGGAAGGCGGCCGCCGCATCGTGCAACTGGTGACGAGTGCCGAGCTCTCCGATACCACGGGCCAATACTTCGAGAACGGCAACCTCGTCGAACCAGCGCCGCTCGCGCGCGATGAAGCTGTCGCGCGGCGCCTCTGGCAGGAAAGCGAGCGGCTGACGGGGCTCAGCGCGACCGGCTCGAAAGCGAGGGTGGCCGAGCCCGTTGCCGGAGCTGCGGCGCGCTCCTAGGACCCTGCCGATGATCGAGGCGCGGCCGGTCGCCGACGAAGCAGAGCTCGCGCAAATCCTCGAGCTGCAGCGCTCCAATCTGGCGCGCAACCTGGACGAGCGGGAGAGCGCCGAGAACGGCTTCGTGACCGTCGAGCACACGCTGGATGTGCTCCGCCGGATGCACGCGCTCGCGCCCAGCATCATCGCGAAGGACGGGAGCGACCTGGCCGGTTACGCGCTGGTGATGCCGCTCGAATGCCGATCGTTCGTTCCGGTGCTCGAGCCGATGTTCCGGCGTCTCGAAGCTCTGGATGTGTTTCGGCGGCGCTTCTACGTGATGGGCCAGATCTGCGTCGCAAAGCCATATCGCGGACGCGGAGTGGTCGACCTGCTCTACCGCGCGCACCGTGAGCGCCTCCGCGGCATCTTCGATTGTGTCGTGACCGAAGTTTCCGTGCGAAACGGCCGGTCGCTCCGCGCACACCAGCGGATCGGATTCGAGGAGCTCGAACGCTACCGCGATGCCACCGACGAGTGGGTGCTGTTGATCTGGAAGTGGTAACATCCACGATCCGTATGTACCTCGTCGAAGGCAAGAAGGAGCGCTGGGTAGATCGTTGATGACTGGCGGAGCTTGCCGCCGGCTTCCCGGCCGTCCACGTCGACTTCGGAACCGGTGACGGTACGTTCGTCCGCCGCATGTCGAGGGTGCGCCCCGATGTCCTTTTCATCGGCACCGACGCCATCGCCGACAACCTGCGCGACACCTCCCGGCGCGCCGCGCGCAACATCGTCTTCGCACGGCTGTCGTTGGAGGATGCTCCCGCCGAGCTCGCGGGCCTCGCCGATACGCTGACGGTTCTCTTTCCCTGGGGTTCCCTGCTGCGCGCGGTCGCGCACGCGGAACGGGAAGCGCTCCAGCGCCTGCGCGCCTCGTGCAAGCCGGGCGCGGAGGTCCGTTTCGTCTTCGAGCATTCTTCGGACGCCCGCGTCCTGGAAGGCCGCTACCGGGAAGCGGGTCTCGCGCTGTCCGGCCGGACGATGCCTCTCGACGAGGCCCGCGTGCTCCCCACCACCTGGGCAAAGAAGCTCGGATACTCCGGCAGGCCGCGGACCTTCTGGGAGTTCCGGGGCACGACGGCGGAGTAGGGCCGCCGTCGCCCGACTACTTCTTCTGCGGTCGCTGGGGTTGCTTCGACTGCCAGAGCGCGATCGCGGCGCCCGTCGGGTCGACGATCACGCTCATCAATCCGAAATCGCCGACCTCCGTCTTGTCCATCATGATCTTCGCGCCCAGCTCCTTCGCCTTGCGCGTGGAGGCGGCCACGTCGTCGACGCCGACGTAAGCCTGCCAGCGCGGAGGCGATCCGGGAGGCTGGGCAGACATCATCCCGCCGCCCGTTCCTTCGCCGACCTGGATCATGGTGTAGGTGCCGCCGCCGGGCATGGGCATGTCCTCGAGCTTCCAGCCGAACAGCTTCGAGTAGAACTGCTTGGCCTTGGCGACGTCGCCGGTGTGCAGCTCGACATGGACGAACGCATTTGCCATGAGCTCCTCCTTCGTGGCGACGGAGCTTGCGGCCCACCATCTGGTCAGTCAACCGGGATTTTAATGCAGCGTCGCCGGCGATTCCGCCCCGCGGGCGCCGTTCACCTTCGTGAACGTGAGCGTCTCTTCAGACGCGTTCGCGTCCACGCGGATGGTGTCGCCCGGACGAAAGTCGCCCTGCAGCACCTTGATGGCCAGCGGATCGAGCACCATCCGCTGCAGCGCCCGCTTCAGCGGCCGGGCGCCGTACACGGGGTCGTATCCGGCCTTGCCCACCGCCGCTTTCGCCCGATCGGTCATCTCCAGCCGGAGCTGCTTGTCGGAGAGCAGCTTCGAGAGCCGTCCAAGCTGGATCTCCACGATCCGCGCCAGCTCCTCGCGCCCGAGGCTGTGGAAGACGACGATCTCGTCGATGCGGTTCAGAAGCTCGGGCCGCAGCTCGGCGCGGATGGCTTCACGGACGCGCTTCTCCTCGGTCTCGGAATCGCCGCCGGTCAAGTGCTGCGAGCCGAGGTTGGAAGTGAGGATGACCACCGCATTGCGGAAGTCCACCGTGCGGCCCTGGCCGTCGGTCAGGCGTCCGTCGTCGAGAATCTGCAAGAGCACGTTGAACACGTCGCGGTGCGCCTTCTCGATCTCGTCAAAGAGCACCACCGTGTATGGCCGCCTGCGCACCGCCTCGGTGAGCTGGCCTCCCTCGTCGTAGCCAACGTATCCGGGAGGCGCGCCGATGAGCCGCGCCACGGAGTGCTTCTCCATGTACTCGCTCATGTCGAGCCGCACCATCGCCTGCTCGTCATCGAAGAGGAACTCCGCCAGCGCCCGGGCCAGCTCCGTCTTCCCCACCCCGGTGGGGCCGGCGAAGAGGAAGCTGCCGATGGGCCGATTCGGATCCTGCAACCCGCTGCGTGCGCGGCGGACCGCATTGGACACGGCGCGCACCGCCTCCTCCTGACCCACCACGCGCTCCCGCAGCCGCTCCTCCATGTGGACGAGCTTCTGCATCTCCGCCTCCATCAGCTTGGAGACGGGAATGCCGGTCCACTTGGAGACGACGTGCGCGATGTCCTCGGCGTCCACCTCTTCCTTGAGCATCCGCCGCTGCGCCTGCAGCTCGTTGAGCTTCTTGTTCTGGACGTCCAGCTCCTTTTGCAGGCCGGGCAACGTGCCGTACTTCAGCTCGGCGGCGCGCCCGAGGTCACCCTTGCGCTCCGCCTCGGCCATCTGCTGGTTCGCGTCCTCGATCTTCGCCTTTACGTCGCGGATGCTCTGGATGGCCTTCTTCTCGTTCTCCCAGTGCGCCTTGAGCGTGCTCATCTCCTCGTTGAGGCGCGCGATCTCGCGGCTGATCTCCTCGAGGCGGCCCTTGGAGAGCGGATCGGTCTCCTTCTTCAGCGCCTGCTCCTCGATCTGCAGCTGCATCAGCTTGCGCCGCACCTCGTCCATCTCCGCCGGCATGGAGTCGATCTCCATGCGCAGCCGCGAGGCGGCCTCGTCGATCAGGTCGATGGCCTTGTCGGGCAGGAAGCGGTCGCTGATGTAACGGTTGGAGAGCGTCGCCGCGGCGACGATGGCGCTGTCCTGGATGCGCACGCCGTGGTGCACCTCGTAGCGCTCCTTCAGCCCGCGAAGGATGGAGATGGTGTCCTCGACGCTTGGCTCGCCCACCATCACCGGCTGGAACCGCCGCTCGAGCGCAGGGTCCTTCTCGATGTGCTTGCGATACTCGTTGACCGTGGTGGCGCCGATGCAGTGCAGCTCTCCGCGGGCCAGCGCCGGCTTGAGCATGTTGCCGGCGTCCATCGCGCCCTCGGCCGCGCCCGCGCCCACGATGGTGTGCAACTCGTCGATGAAGAGGATGACCTGCCCCTCGGAGGCGGTGACTTCCTTGAGCACCGCCTTGAGCCGCTCCTCGAACTCGCCACGAAACTTGGTGCCGGCGATGAGCTGACCCATGTCGAGGGCCACGATGCGCTTGTCCTTCAGCCCTTCGGGGACGTCGCCGTCGACCACGCGGCGGGCGAGCCCTTCGACGATGGCGGTCTTGCCCACGCCGGGGTCGCCGATGAGCACGGGGTTGTTCTTGGTACGCCGGGAGAGGACCTGGATGACGCGCCGGATCTCCTCGTCGCGGCCGATCACCGGATCGAGCTTGCCCTTGCGGGCGCGGTCGGTGAGATCGATGGCGTACTTCTCCAGCGCGCGGTACTGCGATTCGGGGTCGTTGGAGGTGATCCGCTGCGAGCCGCGGACCGCGGTCAGCGCCTGCGCGATCCGGTCGCGCGTGACGCCCGCGCTCTTCAGCGCCTCCGCCGCCGCGCCGCGCTTCTCCGCAACCAGGGCGAGCAGGATGTGCTCGGTGGAGACGTACTCGTCCTTCATCTTGCCGGCCTCTTCTTCGGCCGCGTCGAGGACTTTCAGCGCGCGCTGCGAGAGGTGTCCGCCCTCGCCGCCGTGCACCTGGGCGACCTTGCGGAGGTCGTCTTCCAGGCGCTGCTGGACGAGGCGCGGCTCGGCGCCGACGCGCTGGAGCAGGGGAGGGACCAGCCCGTCCTGCTGCCCGAGCAAGGCAGCGAGGAGGTGCTCAGGGAGGATCTCCTGGTGATCGCGCTTGCGGGCGATCGCCTGGGCCTCCTGAAGGGCCTCCTGTGCCTTGACGGTAAACTTGTCGAGTTTCATGGCTCCAAAGTAACGCAGCGACGCAGTGTGGCAAGGTGCGCGCCGAGGCGTGTTTTCGAGGCATTTCGCTACGTATTTCGCATCGCCCGCTCGGCGAACCAGAGGTCTCCGGAGTCACGCCACGCTTGCCATTGATCAGCGAATTGATGCGCTGAATCGGGATCTTCAGCTTCTCCGAGAGAGCCACCGAACAAACATGCTAATCGGGACGATCGTGGACGAGCTGGTTGCCGTCCTGAAGCAAGCACGGGCGGCGCTCAAATCCGGTGAGATGAAGACCGCGGTGCAGCTCTATCGCCGTGCGCAGGCCCTCTCGCCCAGCGATCCGGAGATCCCTCACGAACGCGGGCTGGCGCTGCTGGAGGCAGGTCACGTCGGTCTCGCCGCGCTGGCCCAGGCCGAAGCCCTCGCACTTGATTCGGGACATATCGGCGCGCGGGCGCAGCGGGCGGCCGCGCTGGAAGCGCTCGGCGACGACGAGGGCGCGGCCAGGGAGCTGAGCGAGCTCTTGTCGCGGATCGGACCGCAGCCGGCGCTTTCCGCGCGGCTGTCGGGGCTCGAGCAGTCGGCGCACCGAGCCGCGTCGCGCCGACTCATCGGAGCTCCCCTCTCCCGCCTTCCCGCGAGCCCGCTGATCGGGTCGGCATTGGCCCGCAACATCGCGGATCCACTGACATTTCGCGCGCCCTTTGCCGAGCTGAAAGCGAGCACGCAGGGTGCGCTGCTCGCCCGCCTCGATCTCGCTTTCGACTCGATGGACGCTTCGCTCGGTCGAAGCGACGTCAGCTACGGCGGCACGACCGAGGACGAGCACGGCCGCCGCGTCCCGCTCGACGAGTTCACCGCGGCGGGGATCGTTTTCATCTCCGAGTCGCTGGGCATCGAGCCGCTGCGCGCGCGTCGCCTGCTTTCGTTCTTGCTCGCTCCAGAATGCGGCCTCGGCCCGCACCGATTCGCCGGTGTCCAGGTGGGCTGGACCATCTCTGGCGGGAACGGGACGCGCCGTTACGGGCTCTTCGCCGGGCTCTGACCCTTCGACACCTGCACGAACAGCATCCGCAGGTCGAACAGCATGTTGTCGAGGAAGCTCGCCTCGTTCGCGGTCAGGTTCCCCCGCGTCTTCTCCTGGAGCATCGCCAGCAGGTCGATGCTCTGCTGCGCCATGGAGAAGTCCGGCTGCTCTCGCTTCTGCCCGGTGGTGGGATCCGGCGCCTCGCCGAGGTGCACGATGGCGCTGGAGCCAAGCGACAGCACCAGAGCGGTGAAGTCGAGCGCGGGAGCTTTCTTCTCTTCGGTCGCCGTAGACGTCATGAATCACCCCAGCTCGAACGCGAACTCCTGCAGCCGGTACCCGCGCTGGACCAGAAGGACCGCCCGGCCGCTCTTGCGCGCCTGGGAGATGGCCTTCTGGAAATCCTTCATCGTATCCACTTCCGCGCTGTTCACCGCGAGCACCAGATCGCCGCGCCGCAGCCCTACGCGCGACGCAGCCGAATTGCGGGAAACCTCCCGTACCGCGAGCACCGACTTCTGTACATCGTAGCCAGCCTGTCGCGCTTCCCGCGCGGACAACTCGGCGATGGACAGCCCGGTGCGGGCCTCGAAGACGCCCTGGGCGCGTTCGGCGGTCAGCGGCGCGGCGGTGATCGGCACTTCCAGCTCTTTCTTTCCGCGCACGACGCCGAGTATCACCCGGGTACCCAGAGGAACGTCGCGAAGAAGGAAGCGCAGCTCGTCCGCGTCGCGCACCGGCGAGGACTCGACGCGGACGACGGCGTCGCCCCGCCTCAGACCGGCGTTGGTAGCGGGTGAGCTGTCTTCGACGGAGGTGACCAGCGCTCCATTCTTCGCGCCGAGAGCAGCGGCGGCTTCCTTGTCGAGCGCCTCCGCGTCGAAGCCCCACCAGGCGTCGGCCAGCCCGCCGCTCTTCTGCAACTCGCGCGCGACGCGCAGGGCGCGGTCGATGGGAATCGCGAACCCGATTCCCTGTCCGGTGGCCAGCACGGCCGAGCAGACGCCGATGACGTTGCCGTCGGCATTGAGGAGCGGACCGCCCGAGTTGCCGGGATTGATCGACGCGTCGGTCTGGATGAAGTCGTAGTAGCTGCGCCCTTCTGCATGGACAGGCCGGTGCAGGGCGGAGACGACGCCTACGCTGACGCTCTGGTTCAGTCCGAACGGATTGCCGATCGCGATGGTCGGCTCGCCGAGCAAGAGATCCGACGAGACTCCCAACGGCGCCGCCGGGAACTTCCGCTCGCCCTGGATCTTGAGGACGGCGAGATCGCCGCCCGGATCGGTGCCGACCACGCGCGCCGTGTAGTCGGAGCCGTCGTCGAAGCTGACCTGGATGCGGCTTCCGCGCGCGACCACGTGATAATTGGTGAGCACGAATCCGCGCTCGTCGAATACGAATCCGGAGCCCAGCGACGTGCGCACCTGATCGCGCGCCCGTCCGCCGAAGAAGAGCTGCCAGGGGTCGTCGGCGGGAGCCGCCCGCACCACTTCCTGCGCGTTGATGTTGACCACGGCCTGGCGCGCGCGCTCCACCGCCAGCACCAGCGGCGTACGCCGCGCGGCGCTGGGCGCCGTCGACAGCGTAGCGACCAGGAGGAACGCGACCACTCAGCGCGTCGGGCCCAACTCGCCGAGCGTAGTGAACTCCGTCTCGACGCTGCCCGCCTTTTCGGCGAGGTCTTCGAGCGACTTGAGGTGCCGCTGGTATTCCTTCTCGTCCAGCAGACCCTTCTTCATGTACCGCTCGACCACCCGGCGATCCAGGTACCTGAGCGGGATCTCTTCCTTCTTTTCGGCCACTGCGCAGCTCCTTCGGTGGGGCGCGGCTTCTAGCACACCCTTGGGTTATCGTACAAACGTGCGCTCCCTGCCCGCTGGCATCTACGCCATCGTCGACGGCTCCGCTGCCCGCCCGCCCCTCGACCTGGTCGGGGCTTTCGTTCGGGGTGGGGCGGCCGTGGTGCAGCTCCGACTCAAGCAGGTCGGGGCGGGAGAGCTTCTAAGGATTGCGCGCGACGCGCGCAAGCTGTGCGCCGGGCGGGCGGCGTTGGTCATCAATGATCGTCCAGACGTGGCGCGTCTGGCGGAAGCCGACGGCGTCCATCTCGGGCAAGAGGACCTCCCCTGGCGGGCAGCCCGCGCAATCGTCGGGCCCGAGGCACTGGTCGGCGTCAGCACGCACTCGGACGCGGAGATCGACGCTGCGCAGGGAGCGGATTACGTCGGCTTCGGACCCATCTTTCCGACCGCGTCGAAGGCCGAATCGCCGTTGCCGCCTCCGCACGGAATTGACGGGCTGCGACGCGCCGTGCAGCGCTCGAAGGCACCCGTGGTGGCGATCGGGGGGATCGGCATCGAGCAGATCCGCGACGTCGCGAAGTCGGGCGCGCGGTGCGCCGCCGCCATCGCCCAGCTCTGCAACGCCTCCGATCCCGAGGCGGCCACGCGCGACATGGCGCAGGCGTTCCAGCGATGAGACCGGTCATCGGCGTGACGCCGGATGTCGGCGAAAGCACCTCGCGTCCCGGGCGGCCGGCGCTGCCGGTCTACGAGCTGAAGCAGGCATATGCGGACGCCGTGCTCGCGGCAGGTGGGCTTCCCGTGGTGCTGGCGTATACGGACGATCCGTCGGCGGTGGAGGAAGCGCTGAGTCTCTGCGACGGGCTCGTGATCACGGGCGGCGCATTCGACATTCCCGCCGAGCTCTACGGCGCAATTCCCGGCGCGCGGATGGGCCCGCTCAAGCCGGGGAGGACTGCGTTCGAGCAGCGCCTGCTGCGGGCAGCGCTGGCGGCCGACGTCCCGGTGCTCGGCATCTGCGGCGGCATGCAGCTGCTCGCCGTCGAAGCCGGCGGGACGCTCTACCAGGACATCGCCCACGAAGTTCCCAGCGGTCTCGATCACGAGCAGCGTCACGATCCGCGCGAGCCCAGCCACGCGGCGAAAATCGTCCCCGGCTCCCTGCTCGCGGCCATCGTCGGCGCGAGCCACATCGAGGTGAACTCCACGCATCACCAGGCGGTCAAGGATCCCGGTCGTGCAAAGGTGAGCGCGGTCGCGCTCGACCAGGTCGTCGAAGCCATCGAGCTTCCCGGCAGGTTCGCTCTCGGCGTGCAGTGGCACCCGGAGTTGATCGGCAGCCACGAGCACCTCGCGCTGTATCGCGCCCTGGTCGATCGGGCGCGCCGATGAACCCCCCTGCCGTCCTCGTGCTGGCGGGCCTCGATCCGAGCGGAGGAGCGGGGCTGCTCGCCGACGCAGAGGCCATCCGCGCCATGGGAGCGCGCCCACTCTGCGTCGCTACGGCCTTGACGGTACAGACCACTCGCGCCGCGCGAAGCTTCAAGTTGGTCGATGCAGCGCTGATCGCCGAGTCCGTGCGCGCGCTGTTGGAGGAGGAAGACGTCCGCGCCATAAAAATCGGCATGGTGGGCGACGCGTCCAATGCTCGCGCCATCCGCGCGCTTCTTCCCCAAGGCGTGCCCGTGGTGGTCGATCCGGTGCTCGCCGCGTCGAGCGGGACTCCCCTGTTTTCGGGTCGCCCTCGCGAGCTGCTCGAGCTGGCGCGCGGCGCAGTCCTGACGCCGAACCTCGCGGAAGCGGAAGCGCTGCTCGAAGGTCCGGCGGATGCGCGGACGCTGCTCGCGCGAGGTCCCGCTGCGGTCCTGCTGAAAGGAGGTCATCTCCCTGGACCGCCCACCGACGTGCTCGCCCTGCCCGCGAACACCGAGTCCTTCTCGGCGGGGCGGATTCCCGTCAAGGCGCGCGGCACGGGGTGCCGGCTGGCCAGCGCCATCGCCGCCGGTCTCGCTCGCGGGGTGCCTGTGCGCGAGGCGGTCATCGACGCACGCCGTTACGTTCGCGAATACCTCCAGGCGCAGATTCCAGTTTGACGGCGCGCGCCGCGGCGCGTGTTACACTCTCGCGGTCAGGGAGGAAACCTCAATGCGGATGCGGAAGTACGCCCCGATTCTCGTCCTGGCGCTCGCCGGTTGCGGACCGTGTGGGTACAACCGCCTCGTCACCGAGGAGCAACAGGTCGAGTCCGCCTGGAGCCAGGTCGAGAACCAGCTTCAGCGCCGCGCCGACCTGGTGCCGAATCTGGTCGAGACCGTCAAGGGCTATGCCCGCCACGAGAAGGGGGTCTTCGATGACATTGCCAACGCGCGCGCAGCCATGCTGGGGGCCTCTTCCCGCGCCGACAAGATCCAGACGGCGAACCAGTTCGAGGGCGCGATCAGCAAGCTGCTGTCGATCAGCGAGGCGTATCCGCAGCTCAAGGCGGACGGCAACTTCCAGCGTCTGATGGACGAGCTGGCGGGCACCGAGAACCGGCTCGCCGTCGAGCGCAAGCGCTACAACGACGCGGTCCAGCAGTACAACACGGACATCCGCGGCATCCCCGGCGCATGGTGGGCGAAGATCGGCGGGTTCGGTCCCAAGGAGTACTTCAAGGCGGAGAGCGGGGCGCGCGCGGTTCCCAAGGTGTCGTTCCAGTAGAGGATCGGAATGCGCACCAGCGGAATCCTCACCATCGGCGGTGCCTTCGTCGCCATCCTCGGCGCGGCATTCTCGGCATTGATGCTGAAAGCGTTCGTGGTCGACAAGGGCCAAGGATTCGTGGACCTGTCGGGATTGGTCGTCGGCGTCGTCGTCGCCGCGATCGGGCTGGCGCTGGTTGCGGTGGGACGGAAGAGGGCGCGCGTCGAGCACGAGACCGACGACCGCCATTTCTCCGAGGTGGCGCTCGCGCTGGCGAAAAAGAACAACGGCCAGGTGCAGGTGGACCAGGTAGCGAAGGCCAGCGGTCTCTCGCGCGACGAGGCGACGGCGCGGATGCGCCAGCTCACCGGCCGGGGCCTCTTCGATCTCGACTTCGACGCCAACGGCCAGATGGTCTGGAAATTGTCTCCCGACGCGGGGCGCGCGCAGCTCGCGGAGATCGCCGGCCGGGGCGGATGATCCGGAGGAGTGCCGCCATCGCCTTGCTCGCGTTGGCGTGTGCGCATGCGCATCCGCGGTCCGACGAGGCCCATCCCGACGAAGTCGATGCAGACGGCGTCGGCGACCAGCGCGTCAGCGCGCGCGCCTATCACCATTATCTCGATGCGCTGCTGGCGAAGAACGCCGACGACTTCGCCACCGCTGCCGACGAGCTGCGCGAGGCCTTGCTCTACGACGCCGAGTCCCCGCACTTGCACACCGTCCTCGCGGAGGTGCTGGTCAAGCAGGGGCGCATCGCCGATGCCGAAGACGAGTTGAAGACCGCGCTGGCGCTCGACTCCAAATATGGTCCTGCGCATGTGCTCAGCGGTCGGATCGCAGTCTCGCGTGGACAGACGATGCAGGCGCGCGATCACTTCCAGGCTGCCGTCGAGGGACAGCCAGACGATCCCGACGCGTACCGGGAGCTGGCGAGGCTGCTCCTCTCCATCGGCGATGTGCCCGCTGCGCAGCGCGTGGCGGAACGACTTGGCGACCGCCTGCAGGCGGCGCAGAAGCTGTCCAGCGACGATGCCGATGAGCTGGTCGCCGCGGATCGGCTCCGGGACCAGGCGGCCGCGGTCTGGGTGGAATTGGGCCGCTTCCAGGTGCAGCACGGCGACGATTCCGCGGCCGAGAGCGCGTTCGCGCATGCGCGCTCGGCTTCCCCCTCCGATCCCGACGCGCTGATGGCGGAGGCGGCTTACCTCGAAGCGAAGCGCAAGTACGCCGACGCGCGCGACCGTTATCTGCGACTGCTCGCGCAGCGGCCGGAGTCGCCGGAAGTGATCGCGGCGCTCGCCCGCGTTGCCCTGGTGGAAGGCGACGTCGAAGCCGTCATCGCGCACGCGCGCAAGCTGCTCGCTCTCGCCGCCAGCCTCGAGCCGTCGGACACCTCGGCGAGCGATGACGACCGGCGCGACGTCGCTGCCGCCCTGTTGCGCGTGGCCGTTCCGCTCCTCGGCGCGCACCGCAGCG
>VBKI01000040.1:13417-28770 GCA_005879535.1 Deltaproteobacteria bacterium
GGCGCTGGCGCTGGTCCAGCGCGGGCGGCCGCGAGAGGGCGCGCTCGCGTTCGAGGCGGTGGAGCGCTGGCTGAAAGCGCACGAGGACGAGCCGCCGTCGCCGGCGTTTCTCGGCGTGGAGGCGGCTGCGCTGTCGCTCGACGTGCGCCTGCAGGCCGCGCTGGCGCGGGGCAAAGCGGGAGAGATCCAGGAGTCCATCCGGCGCGTGCGCGCGCTGTTTTCGGAGCGGCCGGCGGACGAAGGCGTGTCGCTCGCGCTGCTCGAGTCATTCGACCGTGCGGGGAAAGCGGCGGAGGCGGAGCACATCCTCGCCGCCGCGGTGCGGGCGCATCCTGGATCCGACGGGCTCCTCTACGCGCTGGCCAACGCACAGGATCGCAGCGCCGCGCGCGGGAAAGCGCTCTCCACCATGCGCAAGGTGCTCGCCATCCAGCCGCAGCACGCGGGCGCGCTCAACTACATCGGATACTCGTTGACCGAGCGCGGAGGCGCCGCCGATCTGCGCGAGGCCGAAGGTCTGTTGGCGCGTGCCATCGAGCTCCGCCCTGACGACGGCGCCATCGCCGACTCGTACGGTTTCTGCCTGCTCAAGCTCGGCCGCGCTGTCGAAGCGCTGGCGGAGTTGCGCCGCGCCGACCGGCTCTCTCCCTCCGATCCCGTCATCCTGAGTCACCTGGGCGACGCGCTCGTTGCTACCGGCGGAAAGACGGCGGCCCTCGCTGCCTTCCGCCGCGCGCTCGGTCTGCTCATCCCTGCATCGACACGCCGCACGCCGAATCGCGCCGCGCAAGCGCGGGTCGATCCGCCCGATCGACCGGACCGCAACGACGCCAAGGTTCGCGTGGAAATCGAGCGCAAGCTGAGGGCGCTGGCGCCTTGACTGCGCGTCCGCCCCGTGGTTTTTGCGGGCGCGGCCAGGAGGCAGCAGGCGTGGCGGAAGAGCGGACAGACGAGGGTTTTTTCAGCGCCCGCGACGGCGTCCGTCTCTTCTGGCACACCGAGCGCGCCGCGAGCCCCACCGGTCATGTCGCCCTCCTGCACGGGTATGCGGAGCATCTCGGCCGGCAGAGCGAGATCATGCGCGCGCTCGCGGACCGGCGATATACGGTCCACTTGCTCGATTGCCGCGGCCATGGTCAGAGCGGTGGCAAGCGCGCGCACGTAGACCGATTCGACGAGTACCTCTCCGATCTCGACGTGTTCCTCTCGCGCGTCCGCGAGCGGTCCGGGAGCGCGCCGCTGTTCCTCCTCGGCCACAGCCACGGAGCGCTGATCGCCGTCAGGTATCTGCTCGATCACCCGGATGCCGTTCGCGGGGCGGTACTGGCGTCGCCGTACTTCCGCCTCAAGCTCCCCGTCTCGCCCATCAAGATCCTCGCCGGGAAGCTGATCTCGCGCGTGTTCCCGAGCTTGCCCATGCGCAACGAGCTCAAGCCCGAGCAGCTGACCCGCGACGTGCGCATCCAGAACGCCACCCGCGCCGATCCGCTCTATCAGCAGATCGCCACCCCGCGTTGGTACACCGAGAGCAGCGCGGCGCAGGAGACGGTGCTGCGAAGGGCCACCGAGTTCGTCACTCCCTTCCTGCTCCTGTTCGGCTCGGCCGACGCGATCGCCGATCCGGCCGCGGGGAAGGAATTCTTCGAGCACGCAACCTCCAAGGACAAGCAGCAGAAGCAGTACGACGGCTTCCTGCACGAGCTCTTCCACGAGCCCGAGCGCGACCGGGTGTTCCGCGACGTGGTCGGCTGGCTCGACGAGCGCGCGCGGGACGCCTCGACGCGGGCGGCGGGCGCGAGATGAGCGAGCGGAACCGTCTGCTCGAGCTCCTCACCCAGCTTGCCTACGAGAAGCGCAAGGTGGTCCTCTCCTCCGGACAAGAGAGCGATTTCTACATCGACACCAAGCAGGCCTCGCTCACCGCGGAGGGCCACTACCTGGTCGGACGGCTGGTGCTCGCCGAGATCCGCGCCCATTTCCACGGCGCCCAGGCGGTCGGCGGAATGACCATGGGTGCGGATCCCATCGCCAGCGCGGTGTCACTGACGAGCTGGCTGCAGGCGAGCCCGCTGCCGGCGTTCTACGTGCGCAAGGAGCCGAAAGGGCACGGCACCAGCCAGTGGGTCGAGGGAAAGAAGGGGCTTCCTTCGCCGGCGCAGGTGGTGGTGGTCGAGGATGTGGTGACCACGGGCGCCTCCACTCTCAAGGCCATCGAGCGCTGCCGGAGCGAAGGGCTGCACGTGCTCGGCGTGGTAGCGCTGGTCGACCGCGAGGAGGGCGGCGGGGAGGCGGTGGAGAAGGCCGGGGTCGAGCTCCGCTCGCTGTTCCGCCGGAGCGACTTTCCGTGAGGCGACTCTTTGCGGTCGCGACCGTTGCGCTCGCCACTGCCTGCCGGACGCTGCCGTTTCCCGATCCCGACCTCCAAGGCGACTACGGGAAGGCGCTGAAGAAGTGGACGCGCAAGGTGGCGTTGTACAGCGGGCTGGAGACGCGCGCGTTCGTGCGCGTCGTCTATCTCTCGCCCGACTTCGTGAACGCGCAGGCGATCGAGATCTCGCGCATGCGCGCCGAGCTTCCCGACAAGGCCGCGGAGACGCTCGCCCATCTGCGCGAGGAATACCGGCAGCCCAGCTTCTTCGCGGTGGTGTACATGCCCGACCGGACGGCAAACGACTGGAACGAGTCGGGCTCGGTTTGGCGGCTGGCGCTCAACCTTGGATTGGGCGAGCGGGCGCCGGAAAAGATCCAGCGCTTCGAAACTCCCTTCAACGCCGAGCTGCGCGCGCTCTATCCGTATCTCGACGACTACTCGGCCGGTTATCTGCTGAAGTTTCCAGAGCCGTTCCCTGCCGTCGCGGCCGCGGCAGCCTCTCCGCCGCAGACCTTCACGCCCACGGAAGCACAGCTCGTCGCGGCGGGAGCGCTGGGCAAGATGCAGTTCCGCTGGCGCCTCGACGGCGGTCCGGAAAGGCCGTCTTCGGCGGAGACGGGTCAGGAGCAGAAGCCGGTCACGTCGCCCAAGCCTTGAATGGCGAGCGCCTCACTTCGTTTCCAGCTTGCGGACGTACAGGGTTCCGGCGTGGACCCAATCCGCCTCGACGTCATGAACGCGCACCTCTGCGGCGGAAATGACGCCTCCGTGGACGTCGTCATCGCCCGACTCAGGAAGCTCCGAATCCGCGATCATGACGAGCTCGTCGCTGCGGACTTCCTTGGCCTTGATGCGGTGGGCGTAGATGACGTCTCCGCTGAGGCCTTCGACGTGAAGATCGTGTGCGGTGAAGAGTTGCAGCGAGCCGGCGTCGGGAGATCCGGCATTGCCGTTCGACGTCCCGCCGTCGAGCTGTGGCGTGTCCGACTGTGCAGTCCCGCCGTCCACGGGAGTCGTCGTGGTGGCGCCTTCATCGGAGGCGCTACCGCCGGTGGTGAACGGGCCACATGCAGCGGCCCCGATCAACAATGCTGCAATCCAACTGCTCTTCGTCCGCACCTTCGCCCCCGGCGATGGCGACGAATCTTCGGCGCGCTCCCTCCTGCTGCAACCGGTCTCCGCAGCTTCTCTCGTCGGGAACTGAACGCCGCGGCGCGCTACGTAGAGGCACCACCTTGCCCGACAGAGTGTCGATGAAAATCCCTATGGGCCAACCGCCTGGTCGCAGGCGGGTGACGTTCGGCTGTGGCCCGGGGGCAGCTGCGCGAAAACCCTATCCGGGCCGCCCGTGGGGGCGAGGGGGAACAATGTTCCAGGAAGTCATGCCGGCGATGGGCCGCTTCAGCTGGCGGTCCTGCAAGTCGAAGAAGTCGCACAAGTCGCGCAAGTCCTGCAAGTCGCACAAGTCTCACAAGCGCCACAAGCGCTGCGGCTGCTAGTCGTCAGCGAAGGGCGGACGGGTACGCGCCGTCCGTCCTCGTCGCCGCGGAGGCGATCGTGTCCGATGCAGCCTGCGCCCTGCGCGCATCGGAGGAGCCCGCAGCGCCTGCGGCTTCTCTGGGGGCGATCGTGCGACGGTTCTGGCCGCGGTTGCGGCCTTTTCTGCGTCCGGCCGCCATCGTTCTCGCCGCCAGCCTGGTCACGCCCGCCATCGAAACGGCGGCAGTGTGGCTCTTCAAGACGCTGGTTGACGGCGTGCTGGTCCCGCGCGATCTCCGCGCGCTCGTCCCGCTCGGGCTGGCCTATCTCGGTCTGACCGTCGCCGGCGGCGCTGTGGGATTCGTCAGCGGCTATCTGTCCACCTCGATCTCCGAGCGCTTCCTGCTGCTGTTGCGCACCGAAGTGTTTGCCCACGCGCAGCGGCTGTCCGTCGATTTTCTCGACCGCCGTCGCCTCGGGGACCTCCTCTCCCGGCTCAGCGGCGACATCGGCTCGATCGAGTCGTTCCTTCTTTCCGGAGTCATCGATGCCGCGGTCGATCTAGTCCGAGTGCTCTTTTTCGCCGCCGCCCTTGCTTTGCTCGACTGGCGGCTGGCGTTGCTCTCGATCGTCGTCGCGCCCGCCTTCTGGCTGGCGGCGCGCGCCCTCTCCGGCCGGCTTCGCGACCTGTCGCGAGAGAAGCGCCGGCGGAGCGGCAGCCTGAGCGCAGTCGCCGAAGAGAGCCTCTCCAACGCGGCACTCGTTCGCGCTTACGGTGCGGAAGACGCGGAGCTCCGGCGGTTCCAGCGCGAAGGCGAGGCCGGCGTGGTGGCGGCGCTCGCCTCGGCGCGCCTCCGGGCTCTGTTCTCGCCGCTGGTCGATCTCCTCGAGATGGGCGGCACGCTGGTGGTGCTCGCGGCCGGGACGTGGGAGCTGCAGCAGGGCCGGCTCACCCTCGGCGCGCTGCTGATCTTCGTCACCTACCTGGGAAAGCTCTATCGGCCGGTCCGGGAGCTGGGATCGTTCTACAACAGCGCGTTCAGCGCCGCGGCCAGCGCGGAGCGCGTGCTCGAGCTGCTCGACCAACCCCAGGAGACGCCGTCCCGCACTTACGAACCGCTTCGCCTCTCCCGCGGGGTTCTGGAGTTCGACCGGGTCACGTTCCGCTATCCCGGAAGCAAGGCGGCGGCGCTCGACGACGTCTCGTTCCGCCTGGAGCCCGAAGAGTCGCTTGCGCTTGTAGGTCCGAGCGGGTCCGGCAAGTCGACCATCGTCAAGCTGCTGCTGCGCTTTTACGAGCCGGACTCGGGGCGGATCCTCCTCGATGGGCGCGATCTGCGCGAGATCGACCCGCGCGAGCTGCGCGCTGCCCTCGCCGTCGTCCTGCAGGAGACGTTGATCGTGCACGGCACCGTTCGCCAGAACATCGCCTACGGGAGCGAGGCCGCCGACGACGAGACGATGCGCCTCGCGGCGCGACAGGCGGACGTCGACGAGTTCGCGCAGGCACTGCCAGGTGGATACGACTGCCTCGTCGGACAGAAGGGCAGGCTGCTCTCCGGGGGCCAACGCCAGCGAATTGCCATCGCTCGCGCGATGATCCGCCGCGCCCCGCTGTTGCTGCTCGACGAGCCCACCGCTTCGCTCGACGCCGAGGCCGCGCGGCGGGTCATGGCCCCGCTCCTGCGCCTCGTCGCGGGACGGACGACGTTGCTGGTGACGCACGATCTTCGGCTCGCCCGACTCGCGGGGCGGATCCTGGTGCTGGAGAAGGGCCGGATCGCGGATGCGGGAACGCACGACGAACTGGTCGCGCGCGGGGGCAGCTACGCGCGCGCCTGCCTTGGGCAGGTCGGCGCCGAACCGCTGCAAGGGTGCGCCTGAAAATGACGGTCATCCCGCGAGGAAGACCGCTCTCCCCCGGCTATCGCGCGCTGCGGCTGCTTCGCCGCGGGCATGCGGTCGACGTCTACGACGCGTGGAGCGAGGAGCGCGGCTGCCGCTGCATCGCGAAAGCGCTGCGCGCCGATAGGCTGGCCGATCGCGAGGCGCGCCTCTCCCTGTTGCTCGAAGCGCGCCTGCTCCTCGACCTGTCGCATCCGCATCTGGTTCGCGCCTATGAGCTCCTGCGCCGGCCGCGCCCGATCCTCGTCCTCGAGACGCTGACCGGCGCAACGGTCTCGCGCCTCATTTCCGACCACCCGCGCGGCTTTCCGGCGCGCGACGTCCTCTTTCTCGGCATTCACATCGCCTCCGCACTCGGGTACCTGCACGCGACCGGATATCTGCATCTCGACGTGAAGCCGTCGAACGTCGTCGCGCAAGGCGGGTCGGCAAAGCTCATCGACTTGAGTCTTGCCGAGCGAATCGGGCGCCGGGTCCCTGGCGTTGGCACTCGCGGGTACATGTCCCCGGAGCAGATCGCCGGGCGGCGGCTGACGACGGCGACCGATGTCTGGGGATTGGGACGCCTTCTTCACGAGGCGGCGCACGGGACGACGCGGCTCCCTCGTGCGGCGGCGCAGGTCATCGATGCCTGCCTGCAGGCGGATCCCCGGGCGCGACCCGCGCTCGACGAACTTTCGGAGACGTTTCGTGCCGCGGTCTAGCGCCGCCGCGATGCTGCTCGCGCTCGCGGCCACCTTCGCTACCGGCGCGGTGGCGGATCCGCCTCCCTCGCGCTCGCTGCGCGCCGCGCGAAGAATCGGCGAGATCCGGATCGACGGCCGCCCCGACGAGGCCGCGTGGCGCGCGGCGGACGTCGGCGACAGCTTCCTCCAGACAGAGCCCGACGACGGCCAGCCCGCGACCGCGCCGACCCGGTTCCGGGTCCTCTGGGACGACGACTCGCTGTATGTGGCGATCGAATGCGACGATCCGCAACCGCCGACGGCGCTGGCCAGCCCACGCGACCGGGACATCGACGCGGATCTCGTCCGCATCGATCTCGACACGACGCTCGACCGCCGCACCGCCTACCACTTCGGCGTCTACGCCGCGGGCCAGCAGGTCGACGGAATGCATTTCAACGACGACGACTACACCAGCGACTGGGACGCGGCGTGGGAATCGGCCGTCGCGACCACGCCTTCGGGTTGGAGCGTCGAGATGCGCATTCCCCTGCGGGTCCTGCGCGTGCCCGAGGGTGCGCGGGCGTTCGGGCTCAACGTCGCGCGGACCCTCACCCGGCGGCACGAGGAAACCACCTGGCAGTACCGGCCGCGCGAGGCGGCGGGAGTGGTCAGCGGCTTCGGCCTGCTCACCGGCCTCGATGGGCTCCGGCCGGTCGTGCAACTGGATCTCAAGCCGTATGTCGCTGGCCGAGGCAATTGCGGGACGGCGACGGCGACTCCCTGTCAGGCCGGTTTCGATCTCGGGCTCGATGCGCGCTATTCGCTGACCAGCGAGCTGGCGCTGGTCGGCACCGTCCACCCGGACTTCGGCCAGGTGGAGATCGACGAGCGGGTGCTGAACCTCACCACCTTCGAGACCTACCTGCCGGAGAAGAGACCCTTCTTTCTCGAAGGGCTCGACCTGTTCAACCTGCCGCTCTCGAGCGCGTACCAGATCTTCTACTCGCGCAGGATCGGCGAAGCGCCGGTTTCCCCGCTGCTCGGCCCGAACGACACGCTGATCGCGGACGCCGGTGCCCGGAACATCGCGGGCGCCGCAAAGGTGTCCGGAAGGACGGGACCCTACAGCGTCCAGGCGCTGACGGCGTTCGAGCCACGCGCCTACGCCCGCGTGCTCTCGGCGGATGGACGCGCGGGCGATCAGCTCGCGGCGGAGGCCGCGCAGGCGACGGCGCTCCGCGTTCGCAGGGCGTTGAGCGACTCCGCGGTATCCGGCTTTGCCGTCACCGCGCTCGATCCGTTCGGCTTCGCCGACCGCCACGCGTTCGCGGCCGCGGCGGACACCGTCGTGTTCGATGCGGACCGCGACTGGAACGCGTCGGTGCAGGTGGCGGGATCGTTGCTCGCGGGCGGGACCGACTCCGTGCTCCTCGACGGAACCGTGCTCGGCGCGGGAGCCAGGGGGTGGGCAGCATCGACGCGCCTCGCCCGCGATGGAGGAGCGCTCAACGCGAGCTTCTCCGCAGACGTCCTCTCGCCAAAGTTCTGGGTCAACGATCTGGGCTTCATGGACCGGGGCAATCTGATCGATCTGCGCCCTGCGTTGACGGTGCGCGACCTGCACCCGCAGGGAAGATGGCAAAAGGCGTCGTTGCGGCTGAGCGCCGAGGACGAGCGCAATTTTGACGGCTTCCTGCTGCGGCGCTCGTTGTCCCTGGACTCGTCGGTGACGCTGAACTCGTACTGGAGCGGCTCGCTGTCCACCACGCTGTTTCTTCCGGCCGTCGACGACCGCGAGCTGGGAGACGGCACGCCGCTGGCGCGGCCTGGTGCGGTGCGCGTCTCCGCGGACGTCGGCACCGACTCGCGGCAATCCCTCATCGCCTCGTTCTCCATCTCGCAACAGCTCAGCGAAGGTATGCGCGAGCGCAAGACCGCAATCGGCGCGGACCTCAAGTTCCGGCCCTATCCGGCGCTGGAAGCGGGAGTGTCCGTCACCTACGAAAACGATGGAGGCGCCATCCGGCGGATCCGCGGCGCGACCGGCGTTCCGGAGATGGGCGGCGATCCTGCGGTAGATCTCGACCCAGCCGGGGCGACGCGATCCTGGCGCTTGTACCTGCTGGCTCCTCAATACGCGCAGTCGGTCAGCGCCATCCTGCGCGCGGCCGCGGCGCTCGGACCGCATCTCTCCGTGCAAGCGTTTGCGCAGCTCTTCACGGAAGGAGTTGCCTACGGCGACCCGATGCGCGCGGTCGTCGCGCCGGGTCGCGCGACCGTCCAGCTCGACGGACTCCCTCGCGCCGGCGGTGCGGATCAGCCTGCCTGGCCCGACCAGCGCGATGCGGACCTTTCACTCAACCTGGTGTTGCGCTGGGAATGGCGGGTCGGCTCGAACCTCTATCTGGCGTATGCGCACCAGACCTCCGGATCGGCGTCGCCGAACGACCATCGGCTGTCGCTGTTCGGCGAGGCCGGTGCGCTCGCGGGCCCGGGGGCGACGCGCGGCGACGCTTTGATGCTCAAGATCGACATGCTCACCGCGCTCTGATCCTCAGCGCGGCCAGGCCGACGGCGCCGGCTTGCCGCGCACCAGAACGGTGTCGCGCGGTGGAATCTGCCCGGTCCAGCTCAGCGTGTAATGCAGCCCGCGGCTCTCCTTGCGCTCCTGCGCGCAGGCGACGATCAGTTGCGCCACCTCGGCGAGATTGCGCAGCTCGAGCATGTCCCGGTCAACCAGGTACCCCCAGTAGTACTCCTGGATCTCGCCGGCCAGGTTGTCGAGGCGGCGCTGCGCGCGCGCGAGGCGTTTGTCGGTCCGGACGATGCCGACGTAGTTCCACATCAGGTGGCGGATCTCGTCCCAGTTCTGCTTCACGATCACGCCTTCGTCGGGCGGCACGGCGCGGCCTGGATCCCAGTCCGGGACCGACGGCGAACGGACGGACTCGGCGCAGATTCCGCGGGCCGCATCCGCCGCGCGGCGGCCGAAGACGAGACCCTCCAGCAGCGAGTTCGATGCCAGCCGATTCGCTCCGTGCAGTCCCGTGCACGCGACTTCACCCGCCGCGAGCAGGCCGGGCAGGGTGGTTCGCCCTTGCAGGTCGGTGCACACGCCGCCGCAGACGTAGTGGGCTGCGGGCACGACCGGGATCGGAGTGACCGCCATGTCGAATCCGAAGGCGCGGCAAGTCGCATAGATGTGCGGGAAGTGCTCGACCAGGAACGCCTTCCCGAGGTGCGTCATGTCCAGGAACGCGGAGTCGTCGCCGCGCCGCTTCAGCTCGCTGTCGATGCTGCGCGCCACCACGTCCCGAGGCGCCAGCTCCTTGCGCGGGTCGTAGCGCTCCATGAACGCCTCGCCGGCCTTGTTGCGCAGGATGCCGCCCTCTCCCCGGAGCGCCTCGGAGATGAGGAAGTTCTTCGCTTCCGGGTGGTAGAGGCAGGTGGGGTGGAACTGGATGAACTCGAGGTTCGCCACCGCGGCGCCCGCGCGATGGGCCATTGCCAGGCCGTCTCCCGTCGCGACGTCGGGATTGGTCGTGTACAGGTAGACCTTGCCGGCGCCGCCGGTCGCCAGAAGCACCGTTTTGGCCACGAAGCTGTGGACCTGCCCCGACCGGTTGTCGAGCGCGTACGCGCCAAGCACGCGCTCTGCGGGAGCGCCGAGGCGCGAGGCGAGGATGAAGTCGATGGCATGGTGATCCTCGAAGAACTGCACTCCGGCGTCCGCCGCCGCCTGGAGGAGGGTCCGCTCCACTTCCATCCCGGTGAGATCGGCGGCATGGACGACGCGCCGCTGCGAGTGCCCGCCTTCGCGCGTGAGGTGGTAGCCGAACTCCGACGCGTCGCGCGTGAACTCCGCTCCCAGGTCGATCAGCTGCCGCACGCGGGCCGGGCCCTCGGTGACCGTGACGCGGACGGCCTCTTCGCGGCAGAGCCCGCCTCCCGCGGTGAGTGTGTCCTGGACGTGCTGCTCGAAGCTGTCCTGCGGACCGAAAACCGCCGCGATGCCGCCCTGCGCGTAGGCGGTATTGCTCTCGGAGCGGCCTCTTTTCGAGAGCAAGGCGACGCTCCCATGCCTGGCCGCCTGCACGGCGAAAGAAAGGCCAGCAATTCCCGACCCGAGAACAAGGTAGTCGAACTGTTGCCGCATGTCGGACATCTACCAGAAAGCAGGCGTGTGAAGATTTGCCCCCCAACATGGCGAGGGGTTATCGTCCACTCTGAATATGGTGCGGCTCCTCCTTGCCATGGCGCTCTATGCGCTGCCCGCGGCTGCGCGCTCGCCGCTGCACACCTGGACCGACAAGGACGGCGTCTTCCACGTCGAGGACGTTCCGCCCTCCCGCGCCCGGGCCGCAGCGCGAAAGACGGCCGAGGCGCAGGTGAACGTCGCGCCGTCCAGGCGCGGCGAGCGGTGGTGGGAGAAGCGCTCCGACGCTCCGCCCGACGAGATCGACCGGGCGGCGGCGCTCTACAACGTTCCGGCGGAGCTGGTCCGTGCAGTGATCTGGGCCGAGAGCGCGGGCGACGCGGCGGCGATCTCGCGCGCCGGCGCCATCGGTCTGATGCAGCTCATGCCGCGCACCGCCGGCGACATGTACGTCGAGGATCCGGTCGATCCCGCCCAGAACATCATGGGCGGCACCCGCTACCTCCGCTGGCTCGCCAATCAGTTCAAGGGCGACATGCTGCTCACGCTGGCCGCGTACAACGCCGGCCCCGAAGCCGTCCGCAAGTACGGCGGCGTCCCTCCCTTCGACGAGACGCGCCAATACGTCCGTCGCGTCGTCGCCTACTACCGTCAGCTCCGGGCGCAGACGCGCAAGAGGGTCGTCGCCGAGGCGGCGAAGTGATCGATCCGCGCAGCCGCGCGGAACGCGCCATCTTCGACGAGGACGATTCCGATCTCGCCGACAACCAGGAATTCGATCGCGCCCTCTCCGCCGGAAACGAGGCGCTCTCGCAGGGCAATTCCGCGGACGCGCGCGTCGCGCTGGAGAAGGCGCTCCGGTACAAGCCGCGCAACCAGCGGGCGCGCAACCTGCTCGGGCTTTCGCTGTTCAAGCTGGGCGAGCTATCGCGGGCGGAGGAGATCTACCGGTCGCTGATCGAGGACCATCCGGCGGATCCCACCCTGCGGGTAAACCTTGGGCTGGTCTTCCTGAAACAAAACGCATCGGCGGACGCGGTGCGCTGCTTCGAGACGGCGCTCGATCTCGCTCCCGAGCACCAGAAGGCGCAGAACTACCTCGGCCTCGCGCTGGCGCAGAAGGGCGAGCTGGCGCGCGCGCGGGAGTGGTTCCTCAAGGCGGGCAACGACGCGATGGCCGATCGGATGGCGCTCGCGCTGCAGCAGAGCCCCATCCGGGCGGTCGCCGACAGCGCGACCGAGGCGCTTTCCGAGGAGCAACCCTTCACGCCGGCGACCGAGGAGCGAGCAGCGAAGAAGGGCGACACGCAGGAGATTCCCCGGCCGCCGCAGCTCGATCAGGCGAGCCGGGCAAACTGGGTCGCGACGAATCCCGGAAAACCCGCCGCGCCGCCGGTGATGCCGGAGATCGCGCGGACTTCCCGGGGAGCCGTGGTCGCGAACGCGCCGGAGCCGTCGAACCCGGCGGGCGTTTCGGCGGAAGTGCCCGAGCCGTCCGCGGATTCGCCGCCCTCGATGGCGCAATACACCTCGGCGAAGAGGCTGCCCGTTCCTGATCCCGCAGGCGGGTTTGCCATCGGACCGTCCGAAGTGTCGATCCAGGTGCGCGGCGAGATGCTCACGCGACTCGACGGCCTCGTCGCCTCCTGGGGCTCGCTCACCATGAAGCCCGAGCTGAAGCGCTTTCGCGGCAAGGCGACGGACAAGCCGTTCGGCGAGGGCTCGCGCCGGATGCTGCGCGCGAGCGGGGAGGGGCGGTACGTGATCTCGCGCGAGGGGCGCTGCTTCACCGCCCTCGAGCTCGCCGACGAGCCCGCCTACTTTCGCGAAGAGGTGCTCTTCGCCTTCGAGGAGTCGATCCTCTTCGAGAACGGCCGCGTGCCCTCGAAGGGCGGGACCGATCTGCACCTCGTGCATCTGCGCGGTCGCGGCAAGCTGCTGCTGGCGACGTTTGGCGTGCCCCGGGCGGTCGACGTCCAGAAGGGCGAGCCGCTGCGCTTTCCCATGGACCAGCTCGTCGGCTGGCACGGTCCGCTGATCCAGCCCCGGCTCGTCGCCATGGTCGAGGAAGCGCCCGAGCTCGGCGTGGCCCTCGAGCTGGCCGGCGAAGGGCGCGCGCTCCTCGACGTTCCGCCCGGCCGGTGACCCCGGTGAAGATGACGCGCCGCGAGCGCCTGCGTGACGAGCTGCTCAATGCGCCCAACCTGATCACGCTGGCGCGGATCGCGCTGGTCCCGGTGTTCCTGTACCTGCTGTTTTACGAGAACCGTCGCAACTGCTTTCTCGCCTCGCTCATCTACGCCGTCTGTGCCCTCACCGACTGGTTCGACGGCTGGCTCGCGCGGGTCTCGGACAAGGTGACCACGCTGGGGAAGTTCCTCGACCCGCTCTCCGACAAGGTGATCGTCCTCTCCGCGCTGGTGATGCTGGTGCGGCTCGGGCGGGTGGCGGTGTGGGTGGTGGTGGTCATCGTCGCCCGGGAGTTCCTCATCTCCGGGCTCCGCACCATCGCGGCGTCCGAGGGGCTGCTGATCTCGGCGTCGCAGGGCGGGAAGTGGAAGACGTCGCTGCAGCTCTGCGGGATCATCTGCCTGATGCTCAACTACCACTTCGCGATCGACTACGTGTTCGCGACGGTGGTGACGGATTTCCACGCGGTCGGCACCGTCCTGGTATACCTCTCGCTGCTGCCGTCCATCGCCTCCGCGGTGGAGTACGTGCGGGCGTTCTACTTGCTTGACACAGGGGAACAGCGAGGCTAATTCAGCCTTCGCTTCGCGGAACTAGCTCAGCTGGTAGAGCGTCGCCTTGCCAAGGCGAAGGTCGCCGGTTCGAACCCGGTGTTCCGCTCCATATGGCCCCGGAATCCTTGAGGATTTCGGGGTCTTCGTCTTTTTTCGGCGAAGGCGACGCCCATGCTGGCCCTAACATATTGACCCGTCGTGGGAATCCCGACGCCCAAGCCGCGCCTGGCACATGCTGGGCACATATTTGCCTGACCCTGACCCGGCGTTGACACTAGTCATGTGTACACGTAAACTGTGTGCATGAATTTGACCCTCTCGGTCGACGACAAGCTGGTCGAGAAGGCGCGGCAGGTGGCCTCCCGGCAGGGGACCAGCTTGCAAGCGCTCGTCCGGCAGTACATCGAGACGCTGGCGGGGTCTCGAGAGGGCGCAGCCCTCGTCCAACGCCTGGAAGACCAGTGGCGCGAAGCAGACAGGCATCTCCGCGCGCATCCTCCGAAGAAATACAAGTTCGATCGCGAGGAGCTGTACGCGGATCGCATCGGTCGTCGCCGGCGGGGCGAGTAGTGGCCGAGCGCTCCTTCTTCGACACGAACATCCTCGTTTACGCGCACGCTGGTGACGAACCGCAAAAGCGGAAAGTCGCTCGCAAGGTGCTATCAACGCATCTCGAAGATCAAACCGCTGTTTTCTCCACGCAGGTGCTCCAGGAATACTTCGTCGCGGCGACGCGAATCGGTCTGCCGGCGGAAATCGCGCAGCAGCACGTGGCGACTTATGCGCAAGCGAATGTGGTTCAGGTGACCACGGAGTTGATCCTGGCCGCGATCGATCTCCATCGCCTTCACAAGCTGTCGTTCTGGGACGCGCTGATCGTGCGGTCGGCGCGTGCTGCCGGATGCAGCGTCCTCTTCAGCGAGGACATGAAGCAGGGACAGAGCTACGAGGGCATGATGATCGAGAACCCATTCTCCCGTTGAAGGATCACGCGGTCTTCAGAGACGTTCTTTGTTCGCATCACGATCTAGCTCCCGATGCCGGCGCCGGCGGCGACCTTATCGAACGCCAGCGAGGTCGACAGGTCGCGGAACGCCTCGATCTGCGCCTTCAGCTCGGCGACCTTCTGCTCCGCGGTCGCAATGGCATCGGCGCCGGCGATGAAGCGGCGCGGCGGTGGCCTCTGGCTCGCAATGGTGATGAGCGCTCGCGCGAGCTTCGTCGGGTCGCCGGATTGCTGGCCATTCTGCGCCTTCCAGAACTGGAGCTGCTTCGCTCTGCGCTCGTCGTAGTCGTCGATGGACGGCTCGGCATAGTTCGTCGATTGCTCGGTGAGGAGCTCCGTGCGGAAGAACCCGGGGTTGACGATGGTGGTCGCGATGCCGAACGGCGCGACCTCGGCGTGCAGCGAGTCCATGAAGCCCTCGAGGCCGAACTTCGACGCGGCATAGGCCGTACCGAACTCGAACGCGCCCGAGAGGCCCGCTGACGAGGAGATCGAGATGATGTGCCCCGAGCGCTGTTTGCGCATCACCGGCAGGACGGCGCGAGTGACGTTCATCGGGCCAAGGAGGCTCGCCGCCAACTGCCGGTCCATCTGCTCCGGTGTCAGTTCCTCGAAAAAGCCGGCGTAAAAGCTGGCCGCATTGTTGACCAGCACGTCGATGCGGCCGAACCGATCGACAGCGGCCCGCACCGCCGCCTCGGCATCCGCTCGGCTGGTGACGTCCAGCTTGACGTCCAGCAGGTCGTTCCACCGACCCAAAGTTTTGGACACGCGGTCGGCGTCCCGGCCCGAGGCCACAACCGCGTGGCCGGCCGCCAGGGCGGCCCTTGCGAAATCGAGGCCCATGCCACGGCCAGCTCCAGTGATGAACCAGATCTTGTTGTTACTCATGACCTCTCCTTTTTCCGGGATGGATGGGCCTCGCCATCCCGCAGCGCCTTTCCCGTGTATGGCCGCGTTGCTGACAATCTGAGTCCTGGTTCTCGATTTCGACTCCTCGTATAATTCACTTGCGCTTATGCAT
>VBKI01000041.1:0-37622 GCA_005879535.1 Deltaproteobacteria bacterium
CGCACGTCTCGAGCGCTGGCTCAACGAGACGGTGACCGCGGAGCAATGCAGGAATGGACGGTTCGTCGAGGCGCCGCTCGTCCACCCGAGCGCCACGTTCCGCCGCGAAGCGCTGGATGGCGGCTGGGAAGATCACGGCTGGGCGGAGGACTGGGACCTGCTGCTGCGCATGGTCGAGCGGGGATGGGAGCTGGCGAAAGTGCCGCGGGTCCTGTTGCAGTGGCGGGATTTGCCGGCGCGTCTCACTCGCACAGCCGCTGCATACGGCCGATCCGCGATGTTCCGACTGCGCGCGCACTACCTCGCCCGCGGTCCGCTGCGACAGAAGCCGTTCGACATCTGGGGCGCCGGCCCGACGGGGAAGCGGCTCGCGCGCGAGCTCGAAGCGCACGGTCTGCGGCCTCGAGCGTTCTACGACGTCGGCCCGCGCAAGCGGATCGCGCGCGGCACGCCGGTGCGCAGCGCCGCGGATCTGCCTCCACCCGGAGATGCGCTGATGCTCTGCGCGGTCGGCGCGGCAGGGGCCCGCGAGGAGATCTGCGCCCTGCTCGAGGCCCGCAAGTACCGGGAGGGAGAGCATTTCCTCTTCGCGGCGTGAGGAAGGTCACACCCGAGGTTGCGCTGTGGTAATCGATGCTCGTGGCATCGCTGGAGCCCATCGCTCGCCTGCTCGCGGAGCGCCAGGCGCTGCCGGGAGCGCTCCTCAAACGCGCACAGAGCGAGTCGCCCACGAAGTCGGCGTTCCTCGATGCGGTACTGGAGCTCGGGGTTCCGGAAACGGACCTGGTCTCGATGATGTCGGAGCAGCTCGGGATTCCCGGCGTCGATCTGGCCCGGACGGCGATCGACCTTTCGATCCTCGACTCGGTGCCGAGACCGGTGGCGGAGTCGGACATCGTCCTGCCCCTTTCCATCGAGGGGGGCCGGCTTCACGTCGCCGTCAGCGCCGGGGCCGACAACTACGACGTGCTGGAGGAGCTGCGGTTCATCACCGGGCAGGAAGTCTCTCCCTATGCGGCGCTGCCGGGCTCTCTCACCCAGGCGATCGCCGCGGCGTATGACGCCAAGGACCAGAACGAACGGTTCTGGCGTGGGGCGAGCGTCCGCGCCGAGGCGCCGGCGACGTTCGCGGTCATCCTGCCGGAGATCCGCCGCGGTGCTGCCGGGGCCGCGCCACCCGACGCGGCCCTCGAGTCCGTCGAGGAGCTCGAGGAGCTGGAAGAGCTGCGGGAGCCCGAGGTCGAGCTCGAGGTGGGGAACGGCGAGGACGAGGAGGTCCTCGATGCCGTCGAGGTTCGCGCCGGTCCGCCCCGGATCCTCGCGGTGGACGACGATTTCGACATCCTCCGCATGCTGGATCGGACGCTCAAGTCCGCCGGGTACGTCGTCGAGCTGGCGCGCGACGGGCGCGAGGCCGAGGAGAAGCTGAACAGCGAGAAGTACGACTTGATCCTGCTCGACGCAATGCTCCCCCACGTGCATGGGTTCGAGATCTGCGCCCGGCTCAAGGCCAGCGTGCGAACGCGATCCACCCCCGTCATCCTGGTCAGCGCGGTCTACCGCGGCTGGCGCTACGCGCACGACGCGCGCGAGACGTTCGGCGCGGACGATTACCTGGAGAAACCCTTCCACCTTCCCGAGCTGCTCCGGCGGGTCGAGGAGCGGCTTTCGGGCGGCGCGAACTCCGCGGCCTCGAGCGCGAAAGGAGACAAGCTGTACCAGGAAGGCATCGATCTCCTCGAGCAGAAGAAGCCCGCCGAAGCGCGGGCTGTGCTGGAGAAGGCGATCAAGGAGGAGCCTTTCTCGCCGCGCGCGCATTTTGCGCTCGCCCGCGCCATGCACGACCAAGGGGAGCTATTCCACGCCATCACGGCCTACGAGCGCGCCGTGGAGCTGCGGCCGAATCTCTTCCAGGCCCTGCGCGCCCTCGCCGGCCTCTACGAGCAGAAGGGCTTTCGGCGCAAGGCGGCGGAAGCGCTGGAGCGCGCCGTCCACACTGCTCCCGACCCGCAGACGAGAGACGCGATGCGGCAGCGGCTGCTGCGGCTGCTTTGAGCCATGGACCCGCGCGCCGGCGTCACCCCGTCGATCCGGAATTTCGCGCACGCCATAGACCGCCAGCGGCAGGCGCTGGAGCGGATTCCCGTGCTCGACGCGCAGCGCGCCGATCTCGAGGAGACGGCCCGGGCGCTCGACGAGGCGGAAGCGGCAGCACTCGCCGTCGCCGCGGGAGACGATCTCGGCCGCTTCGCGGCGGCATCGCGAGCAATCTCGATCCCGCTGCTTCGCGCGGACGTCCTCGCCGAGGAGTTTCGCATCTACGAGTCGCGCGCGGCGGGCGCCGACGCGATCCTGCTCCGCGCATCGGCGGTGCCGCAGGAACTGCTCACGCGGTTGGTGCGCGCAGCGACTTCGACGCACATGGCGGCATGCGTCGCGTGCGCCAACGCCGACGAGCTGGCGCGCGCGGCCGCGGCGCGCGCGCCCGTCCTGGCGCTCGAGCCGGCCCTCTTGCATCTGCCGGTTCCACCGCGCACCTTGGTCCTGGCGCTGTCGTTCGCGCCGGCGGTCCGGGGTCGCGCGGACGCGGCGCTGGATCACACCCTGGTCGACGCGGCGTCGTTCCGCCGCGCGCTCAGCGAAGAGGACAACTGATGCCGCCTCCGTTCCGCAAGCACGTGTTCATCTGTCTCAACGAACGGCCGCCGGACTCCGAAAAGGGCGACTGCACGCGGAAGGGGTCGCCGCAGGTGCTCAAGAAGTTCAAGGCGGCGCTGCGCGACCGCGGGCTCGACGAAGAGATCCGCGCGAACAAGGCCGGCTGCCTCGACAACTGCGAGAACGGCTGCTCCGTCGTCGTGTATCCGGAAGGAGTCTGGTACGGCCACGTCACGGAGGCCGACGTCGACGAGATCGTCGACAAGCACCTGGTCCAGGGCGAACCGGTCGAGCGGCTCCGCCTGTACAAGCGCTGACGATCAGTTGAGAAAGTGCGAACCGTCCTTGAGGCGGCGGAGTCGCGCGCGCAGCACCAGCGCATCCGAGGCGTTCGGATCCAGGTAGAGCACCTTCTCCAAATCCGCCGCGGCTGCTGCCGAGCCGCCGAGCTGTTCGTACAACTGCGCCCGCTCCCGCAGACCGCGGACGTTGTCGGGAGCGAGGAGCAGCAGGCGGTCCACCGCCGAGAGCGCCCGGGGGAAGTCGTTGCGACCCTGGTAGACGGAACGGAGGTTCTGCAGCATCCGCACCAGGATCTCGCGCGGCTTGGCGGCGCGCAGGAGCCGGGGATCGAACTTCACCTGATCTCCCACGGCGGATGCGAGGCGGCGCTTCAGCTCGTCGAGGCCGAGAAGCTGTCCGCGGTGGAACGGGTCGACGACGAGTTCTCCTTCCGCGAGCCGCACCTTGCAGAGGAAATGGCCGGGAAAGCCGACGCCCTCGACATTCAGCCCGCAGCGCTTCCCCACCTCGATGTAGACGATGCAGAGCGTGAGCGGGATGCCCGTGCGTCGATCGAGCACCTCGTTGAGGAAGCTGTTGCGCGGATCGTAGTAGTCGTTGTGATTGCCGCAGAAGCCCAGCTCGTGGAAGAGGTGCGTGTTGATCCGGCCGACGCGGCGCTCCGGCGTGGCTCCCGCCGGCAGTCCCGTCTGGACGCCTTCGGCCAGGCGATCCAGCAAGCGCAGATATTTCCCTTCGTCGAGGTCCGGGTACTCCTCGCGCGCGACCGCCAGAGCGGCCCGGACCAGGTCGATGGACTCCTGGGCGATGTAGCGCCGCAGGAGCCGGCGGGATGCGTCTGCTGCGTCCATCGGAACCGCCATCGTATCACGCGTTCAGAACGCCTCGTCGATCAGCCGCTCGAAGTCGACCTGCGTCACCGGCCGCGGATTGGAGAGATGGCAGGCATCCGCCAGCGCTTTCTGCACGATCTGCGGAATCATCTCCCGCCGGACCCCCGCCTGCGACAGGCGGCGCGGGAGGCCGCAGGCGCTGCGCAGATTGTCGATCAACTCGACGCAGAGGTGAGCACGTTCCTGCTGGGACAGCTTCGGGTCGGCCCCGAGCGCGACGGCGGCGTTGGCCAGCCTCTCTTCGACGGCGACCCGGTTGAAGTTCGTGACGGCTGGAAGCATCAACGAGTTCGCGAGGCCGTGATGCGTACCGGCAACGGGCGTCAGGGCGTGCGCAACCGAGTGGCAGGCGCCGAGCCCCTTCTGGAAAGCGATGGCGCCGAAGGCGCTGCCGAGCAGCATCTGCTCGCGGGCTTCGAGGTCCTTGCCGTTCTGCACGGCGCGCTTGAGGTGCGCGCCGATCCGCCGCAGACCATCGATGGCGATGGCGTCGGCGAGAGGATGATCGCCCTTCGCGACGTACGCCTCCAGGTTGTGCGTGAGCGCGTCCATTCCCGTCGCGGCGGTGATGAACGGCGGCAAGCCCACCGTCAGCTCCGGATCGAGGATGGCCGTCTTCGCCATCAGATGCGGCGAGAAGATCACCGTCTTGGTCCCGTCGATCACGAGCACCGTGCTGCGGCCCACCTCGCTGCCGGTGCCCGCCGTGGTCGGTACCTGGACGATGGGAGGCACCCGCGCGGTGATCTTCGAGTCACCGCCTTTGGCGTCGTCGTACTGCGCGAGCGGCGGCTCATGGTTGACCAGCAGAGCGACGGCTTTGGCCATGTCGAGAGACGCGCCGCCGCCTATTCCGAGGACGCTGTCGGCACCGGCGGCGCGATACGCCTCGATTCCTCGCAGTGCGTCCTGGTCGGTCGGGTTCGCCTCGAACTCGGTGAACAACCGCGTCTTGATACCGACTTGCTCGAGCAAGGGCGTGACGAAGCGCAGCAGTCCCGCCTGAAGGATGCCCTTGTCGGTGACCAGCAGCGGCCGCGAGGCGCCGGCGCGCTTCAGCTCGTTGGGCAGCTCCTGGATCGCGCCCTTGCCGTAGACGATGCGGGTGGGGAAGCTCATCACGCTGGCCATGTGCGCCCTCTCAGATGATCTCGAAATACCGCTCCAGCTCCCACTTCGTCACGGCGCTTTCGAACTGCCGGCACTCCCATTCCCGCGTCCGGACGTAATGGTCGACGAACGTCTCGCCCAACAACTCACGTGCCTGCTTCGATTCCGAAAGCCGGGCCGTGGCTTCGCGCAGCGAGGCGGGCAGAGGCTCGCCGTTCGCCTCGTAGCCGTTGCCCTTCGTCTCCGGCGGCAGGGGAAGCTCGTGCTCGATGCCGTACAGGCCGCTCGCGATCGACGCGGCCATCGCGATGTAGGGGTTCATGTCCGCCGCTGCAAACCGGTACTCGACGCGCGTCGATTGCGGCGAGCCGCCGATCACCCGCAGCGCCGTGGTGCGGTTCTCCACGCCCCAGGTCGCCATCGTCGGCGACCAGGCACCTCGGACCATCCGCTTGTACGAGTTGATCGTCGGGGCAATCAGCGCGGTGAAGGCGGGCATCAGCGCGATCTGTCCGGCGACGAAGTGCTGCATCGCCTTGCTCATCGCCTGGGGCGCACGAGGGTCATGGAACGCCGGCTCCCCGGAGAGTGTCCACAACGACTGGTGCAGATGCCCGCTGCACCCCGGCAGCTCCTTGTTCCACTTGGCCATGAAACACGGCATCACGCCATGCCGCGCGCAGATCTCCTTGGCGGCGGTCTTGAACAGCGCCGCCTTGTCCGCCGCGCGCAGCAGGGCGTCGTAGCGGAGCGCCGCCTCGTACACGCCCGGGCCGGTCTCGGTGTGGAAGGCCTCCAGCTCGATGTCGAAAGCAGCGAGCTTGTCCTGCAGATCGTGCACCAGCGGGGCATTCTCCGAGGCGCGCAGCCAGGAGTAGCCAAACATGCCCGGCGAAAGCGGCGTCAGGTCGCGATAGCCCTTGGCGCGCACCGACTCCGGCGTTTCCTTGAAGAGGAAGAACTCGTACTCGGAGGCGCACTTCACCGTGAAGCCCATCGCGCGCGCCTTCTGCTCGACCTTCTGCAGCAGGCCGCGGGGAGAGACGGGAACGTCGAAGTCGAGCAGGAACGCCCCGGTCCCCTCTTCCCAGGGAATGCGCCGGTACGTGGAGAGATCGACGGTCGCGTGCGTATCGGGGTACCCGCTGTGCCATCCGGTCACGGCGGCGTTGTCGTACAGCTGATCCCCGCTATCCCACCCGAAGATCACGTCGCAGAACCCGAGCCCGCCCTCCGCGACGCTCCAGAACTTGTCCAGGGACACGTACTTGCCGCGCAGCACCCCGTCCACGTCGAATCCGCCGAGCTTCACCTTGCGAATGCCGTGATTGCGGAACTCCTCGCGCAGCCGCTCCAGCTGTGCTTTCCGCGATTTGGGCGTGTCCATGGCAGACGAGCGTGGAGGTTGCGGCGCTGCGCGTCAAGGCCGGCCGGGTTAGATTGTGGCGAGCATGCAGAAGGGCCTGTCCAGTCCGCGACTTCTCATCGTCCAGACCGGGTCGACGCAGCTGCACGGCGACTACCCGCGCTGGTTCGAGCGCACCCTTGGATTCGAGATGCCGGTCACGCGTGCGCATGAAGGAGAGCAGCTTGGGCCGGCGCTCGATCGCGTACGCCCGCGCGGGATCATCGTCAGCGGCTCTCCTCTCAGCGTGACGGAGAAAGCGCCCTGGATGCTGCGGCTCGGCGACGATCTCTTGCGCGCCGGTGCGCGCGGGATCCCGGTCCTCGGCGTCTGCTTCGGTCACCAGCTTCTCGCGCGCGCGGCGGGCGGAGACGTCGTCGAGAATCCCCGCGGCCGCGAGATCGGCACTGTCCGCGTCCAGCTGACCGAACCAGGACGCAAGGACGTTCTCTTCGCCTGGGCTTCTGGCGCGGAGATCGAGGTGCAGGCGACGCATGTCGACGCGGTCGATCCGCTACCACCCGGAGCGACGGTGCTGGCGTCGAACGAGAACACCGCGGGGCAGGCCTACCGGCTCTCCGAAACGATCGCGGCCGTGCAATTCCATCCCGAGCTCTGGGCCGCTGCGATGCGCGACTTGATCCTCTCGCGCCGCGAAAAGCTCGCCGCCGAAGGCCTCGACGCCGGCGCTCTTGCAGGACAGGTGCGGGAAGTCGACGCCAGCGCCATCCTCCGCGCATTCGCCGGACAGGCCGAGAGGGCTTAGGCGCGCATTCCGCCCGGCGTGCTAATCGCGAAGCGCTTTGACGCAGGCGTCGAGCCGGGCGCGGAACTCGTCGCCCGAGTCGAGGAACTGCAGTCCGGCGCCCGCGCGCACGCCGCGTCGACGCGCCTCCGCCGTCAGCACCAGGTGGACGACCTCGGCTCGCGTCTTCACCGGGGGCAACCCGTCGGGGAGCGCGAGGGAAAGCTCGACGATCTCGCGCAGGGGTGGAGGGTTGTCGGTGGCGATGAAGATCCCGCCCCGGCTGATGTTCGCCGAGTACGCCTCGAGAAACTCGCGCGCCGACTTCCAGCTGACCCGAAGGTGCGCGGGCATCCGAAAACAGGCACGGCGATCACCGTCACGGACCGTTTGCTCCTTGCGCGGCGGCCGGCCCGGTCCGGCAACCCCGCGGCTGCGCAGGATGACGTCGAGGAACGCGCGCGCGTCATCCGACAGCTCGTTGAACACCACCCAGAACCCGGCCTCCTTCCCGGATTCGTCCCGAGGGGGTGCGACGGTGCCGGTCGCATCGAGCGGCCGTGCCGACCCCGGCAGCGACAGCCTCAGCGTGACTTGCGACCCTTCCTTCGGACAGAGGAGGGAACGCACGAAGATGCCCTCGGCTCCGACGCGGGCGGTGGTGGTCTGCAGGGAGAGGCCTCCTCCGGAGAACCTCACCGGGACGACGAGTTTGACGGTAGAAGACATGACCGGATGATCACAGTAACACGGGAATCTCACAGTGCAGCTCCATTCCGTCCAGATGCGCCGCGCACCGGATCGCACCGATTCGTACACCCGCCGCCGCGGCCCGCCGCAGCGCGCGCGCGAACGCCGGATCGATGTCGTCGTCGGTCGCCACTGCGCGCACGTCCCCACGCTGTGCACAGAGCACGACCGCACAACGGCGTCCGCGTCGGGCAAGATGGGAGAGCAGCGCCAGATGTCGCAATCCGCGCACCGTCGGCGCGTCAGGGAACAAAGCGACTCCATCGCGCGCGGCGCCGACGGACTTCACCTCGCAGAGGACATCGCCCGGCTCGAGCAGCAGATCGATCCGGCTGGAACGGACGGCGATCTCGCGACGCGAGACGCGCAGGCCCCAAGGCAGGATCCTCGCTTCCAGAGCGGCGGCCACGAGCCGCGGCGCGCCCCCGGGATCGAGGGACACCCAGGCGCCGGAGCCAGATCGCGCGAGCAGCGCGGTGTACTTCGTTCTCCGCAGCGGTCCGGCGGCCGCCACCAGCGCCACCTCGCGCCCCGGCATCAGAAGATCGAGGCAGCGACCCCGGTCCGGCACATGCGCCTCAACTGTTCGCCGCCCCAGCTTGCAAACCGCCAGGAAGCGGTTCGGACGTTCGACGAGGAAGGCCGTACGGGCGGCCCCGGGCCAGCGGTGCGGAATCAACACGGGCCTCTGGATAATCGGCGGCGACATCGATCACCACGACGTGGACACGGCGCCACCGCTTTGGTAGCGAGACGCTCCTTGGAACTGATCCGCCTCGAACGCGCGGTGATCGGGTACCGCACCCCGCTGCTGCCGCCGCTCGATCTCGCGGTCCGGGCGGGAACGACGCTGGGCGTCCTCGGTCCCAATGGCGCGGGGAAGACGGCGCTGCTCAAGTCGCTGCTCGGGCTTCTTCCACTGCTCGGCGGCAGGCGGATACTGCCGCACGGACGGTCGCCGCGCGTGGGATACGTTCCGCAGCGCGACCGCCTCGACATGAGCTGGCCGCTCACCGTTCTCGACGTGGTGCTGATGGGCCGCGCGCGGCTGGTCGGACCGGCGAAACGGTACAGGGAACGCGACCGCCGCGAGGCGCGCGCTGCCCTGCACGAGATCGGCGTCGGCGACCTCGCCGACCGCCCACTGTATGCGCTCTCCGGAGGCCAGCATCAAAAGGTCTTGATCGCCCGCGCCATCGCGGCCGAGCCCGAGCTTCTCGTCCTCGACGAGCCAACCAGCGCAATGGATCCTGCCGCGGAGAGGATCCTGCTCGACCTGGTGGCGCGGCTGAAAAAAGCGCACAACCTGAGCGTCGTGCTGGTGACGCACCAGCTCACCGCCATCCCCGGCTTCGCCACCGAGGTGGCGCTGGTCGATCGCGAGCGCGGCCTGTTCGAGGTCGGCCCGGTGGAACGGATGATCGATCCCGACAAGCTCGGCCGGCTCTACGGCCGCGAGGTGCGCGTCGCCAAGGTGGGAGACGCCACCGCGATCGTCATCGGCAACGGAGCGCCCCGGTGAGCGGCTTCGCGGACTTCTGGGCCGGCCGCGACCTCTGGCGCGAGCCGATGATCGCCGGCGTCCTCGCGGGCGCCGTGCTCGGGTACATCGGCGTCTTCGTGGTGCTCAAGCGGATGGTGTTCGTCTCCGCGGCCCTGAGCGAGATCTCCGGCGTGGGGGTCGCGTTCGCCTTCTGGCTCGGCGCGGTCCTCGGCATCGATCCGCACGCGCACGCCACCATTCCCTTGCTGCTCGAGCCGACCTGGTTCTCGCTGGTCTTCGCCTGTCTGGCGGCAGCGCTCTTCTCCCTGCGCCCGGGGCACCGCAAGCTGGCGACGGAGACCATCGTCGGTCTTGGCTACATCATCTCCAGCGCCCTGGTGCTGGCCATCCTGAACAGCCCCCGCATCGCGCAGGAAGCGCATGCGGTGGGGGACATTCTCTTCGGCAACGCGGTGACCGTGCCGCGAAAGCAGATCGAGGCGCTCTTTTCCGCGGCGCTGGCGGCCGTCGTCGTCCACGCCATCCTCTTCAAGGAGCTGCTCTTCGTCAGCTATGACCCGGAGACAGCGATGGTGCAGGGCATCGGCGTCTTCCGCTACGAGCTGCTCCTCAATCTCGCCACCGCGGTGGTCATCTCGGTCGCGACGCGGGCCGTGGGAGCGCTGCCCGTGTTCGCCTTCAGCGTCCTTCCCGCCGCCGCGGCGCTGATGTTGACCGATCGCATGCGGTTGACCATCGCACTCTCGGTCCTGTTCGGCGTCGTCTCCGCGGCGGTCGGCTATTATGTGAGTTGGGTCGAGCAGTTACCTACGGGTGCGACCATGGTCGTCGTCGCCTCGCTGTTTCTCCTGCCTGGCCTGGTGAAGATCCTTCGCCGTAGCTCCGTCTGAGGGCGCATGAGAATCGCTCTGCTGTTGCTCGCGCTCGCGGCGCCCGCCACCGCGCAGCAGGCTGATGCGGGCGTTCCCCAGGATCTGGAAAAGGAACTGGAAAAGGCGATCCAGGCGGACACCAGTGCGGCGGCGCAGCAGGGTCAGAAAGGACCGCCGGCGCCGGCCCCCGCCGTGACGTCTTCCACCGGAGGCGCGCCGCAGACGCTATTCCGCGGCGCCCAGTCTTTGAATCCGGACATGAGCGCCATCCTCGATGCGGATTTCGGGTGGCAGCGGCGCGCTCCCCAGTTGCTCAGCGGCGACGATACCGACCTGCACGCCGAAGGAACCCGGCATGCGGTCGGATTCACCGCCCAGGAAGTGGAGCTGGCGTTCTCGGCGATCGTCGACCCGTACTTGAAGGGGGAGGTCTACCTGACCATCCCCAACCTCGAAGGGATCGAGGTCGAGGAAGCGTTCGCCACCAGCACGAGCCTCCCCTGGAACCTGCAAATCAAGGGCGGCAGCTTCCGGTCTGCCTTCGGACGCCAGAACGGGCAGCACTTGCACGTGCAGGACTTCACCCGGCGGCCGCTGATCAACGCGGCGTTCCTCGGCGCGGATGGCATGCGCGGGCCGGGCGTCCAGCTCAGCTGGCTGGCTCCGTTGCCGTTCTTTCTCACGTTGTATGGAGAAGCGTTTTCGCTCGGCGGAGATGCCGCGGATCAGACGGGCGCGCTTCCGCAGCCGGTGGCGAGCTTCGGAGCCGACCGCAGTACCCGTCCCACGCTCGCCGCGGAGGCGAAGGCGTTCTTTCCGCTCGGGGAAAGCTGGTCGGTGTATTCCGGGCTGAACTTCGCCTCGGGCAAGTCGCCAGGCGTCTCCCTCGGCGATGCCGGCACCACCGGCGTCGGCCGCGAGGCGCAGCTCTACGGTGCCGACGTGTATTTGAAGTGGAAGCCGATCAACGTCGCCCGGGGATACGAGTCGCTCGCCTTCCAGGCCGAAGCGATCGTCCGCCACTTCGGCTCGGGCGACGGCCTGGAGGACGAATGGGACGGAGGCGCCTACGCGCAGATCGTCGCCCAGTTCGCGCGGCGCTGGTTCGTCGGCGTCCGCGGCGACGTCGTCGGCGTTCCGTCCAGCTCCGTCCTCGCCCGCGCCGAGCGCGTCGGCCTGTCGCTGACGTTCCAGGGCAGCGAGTTCTCGCGCGTGCGCGGATACCTCGAGGCGGAGCACGCGACGGCTCCTTCCTCCGCATTTCTTCCACAGGCAATGCCGCAGTGGGCGCCCGCAGCGTATCTGCAGCTCGAGTTCTCCATCGGAGCGCACGGCGCTCACTCCTATTGAATTCCGCGCGTTCGCGGAGGTCGAAATCCCATGGTCGCATTCCTCGCTGCGCTGCATGTCGTCTCGTCGATCCCGACGCTGGGATCGCTTGCGAAAGAGGTCGGCGGGAACCACGTCGAGGTGGAGTCGTTGGGCAAGGGCTACCAGGACCCGCACTTCGTCGAGCCCAAGCCCAACCTCATGCTGGTGCTCAACCGCGCCGATCTACTGTTGCACGTTGGGCTCGAGCTGGAGATCGGCTGGCTGCCGCCGCTGGTGCTCGGCTCGCGCAACCCGAAGATCCAGCCGGGTGAGCTCGGCAACCTCGATTGCTCCCGGGCGATCCCCGTGCTGGACATTCCCACCACCAAGGTTGACCGCTCGATGGGCGACATCCATCCCCAGGGGAATCCGCATTACTGGCTGCCGCCCGGGAACGCGAAGATCATCGCGCGTGAGATCGCGCAGCGCCTCGAGCAGCTCGATCCGGAGAACCGGGCGGACTACGAGAAGAACCTCGCAGCGTTCAACGCCCGCGTCGACGCGAAGCTGAAGCAATGGGCGCCGATGGTCGCCCGGATGAACGGGACCAAGGTCGCGACGTATCACAAGAGCTGGACCTACATGTCGCAGTGGCTGGGGCTCGAGGAGATCGGGTACGTCGAGCCCAAACCGGGAATTCCCCCCGATCCGCAGCACCTGGCGCGCTTGATCGCGGTGATGAAGCAGGATCGCGCGCAGCTCCTCCTGGTCGAGGACTTCTACAACAAGAGCGTCGCTTCGCTCGTAGCCCAGAAGGCGGGCGCGAAGATGCTCGATCTTCCCACGGACGTAGGGGCGACACCGCAGGTCAAGGACTGGTTCACGCTGGTCGAGACCGTGCTCAAGGCACTTTCCTCGTCAGTGTAGGATTGCAGTAAACTCGCGCCGTGCTGCTCAAGCTCGCCCTCTGGCACGATGTGCAGGAGTACCTGGAGCGGAGGACGGACGTCGTCGTCCCCTTCGGCAGCACCGAGCAGCACGGCCCTTCCGGCCCGCTCGGCACCGACTCCATCGTCGCGGAAGAGCTCGCCAACGATCTCGGCGAGGAACGGCGGGCGATGGTCGCTCCGGTCATTCCCTTCGGCGTCTCGCAGGTCCACGGTGCGTTTCCGGGCACGATCTCGCTCAAGCCAGCGACCGTCCTCGCTCTGGTCACCGAAGCGATCGAGAGCCTCGCACAGCAAGGGTTCCGCCGCTTCCTGATCGTGAACGGCCATCACGCGGGAAAGGCGGTGCTCGACCTCGCCTGCGCGCAAGTCCACGCCGGTCTCCCGGGCGTGCGCTGCCTCTCGGTGCAATGGTGGGAGCTTCCGGAAGTGCGCAGCGTCGTGCTGGAGATGTTCGGCGCCCGCGAGGGTCACCACGCCACCCCCGGCGAGCTCTCGGTCGTGCGCCGGTTCTATCCCCGGGCGGTGGTCGACGTTCCCGCGATGGAGCGATTCGAGCCGGTCGCGCAGCCGGTGGCGTGGAGCGCCGACGATTTCCGCCAGCGCTATCCCGACGGGCGCGTCGGCAGCGATCCCGGGCTCTCCAGCGGCACCGCGGGCGATCGCATCTTCGCCGCCGCTTCCCGCGCGCTCGTCGAAGTCCACCGCAGGTTGGTCGAAGACCCCTGAAGTCGGCTCACCGGAGCACCTTCATCAGCACTCCGATCAGCACGCCAAGCGCCACCAGCGCCACCAGGATCGAGCCGTAGCCCACGAGGGCCTGCCGGAACGTGGGAGGCGGTGGCTCGTCCGGCGGCGGCGGGTGATGCTCGACGACCTTCTTCTCCGGAGCTTCGGTCATGTCACTCGCCTGAGGAGGACCGGCGTGCCGTCGTCGGCCTCCGCCCACGTCGCGGCCTCGTGCTCCTCGATCCAGCGCGGCAGATGGTGCTGCGCGAGCAGGCCGAACAGTGCGTTGTCCCGCGAGACCATCTCGTAGACTCCGAAGCCACCCTGCTTCTCGAATCCGCGGAACAGTGCCCGCCCCACGAAGACGAACAGGCGCTGCAGCGAATGCGAGGCGGGAGAGACGGCCATCACCAGGCGCAGCGTGCCGGACGGAAAGACGAACTTCTCCCGCAGCGGAGGAGCAAGCTCCCAGACCTGCACATCCCGGCGCACGAACATGGAGTCCTCGCCGCAGGCCGTCACGTACGCCTCGAGCGCATCCTCCGAGAGGGCGGCGCCGCCGTTGTAAATGTCTCCACGGTCGTCGTGCATCTCCTGCCAGTTGAGGCGGCCGAGGAAATCCCGGGCCACGCCGGTGAGCAGCGTCGAGGCACCGTCCAGGTCGCCCTGGCTGAGCGCCCGTCGGATCGCGCCCGACGCGTCCGCGGGCATCGGAACCGAGAGCTGTTGTGAGACGGAGACGTGGAGGGGACAGGTGAGCGCCGGACGGCCGACCCGGGTGCGTTCCGAGGCGAGGATCGCCTCCGTGCGCGCGCGGACCCCGGCGTTGCGGGCCGTACCGCGGGCGCTCTCGTTGATCTTCTCCGCAATCGAAACCTTGATGTGACCGAAAATGTGGTCCTCGAAGGTCGCGACTTCGGGGGCGGCGCCGTAGGAGATGAAGATGCCCGCTTCCAGCTCCTCGCCCTTCGCGAGAGCGATCTCGCCCTCGCGCTCGTCCTCGAGGCGACCCATCTCGGCGTGCAATGCCCTCAGCCGGACTGCGGGGTCTTCCCCAGAGGCCTGGTCGACGACGCCCTTGCGCTGGCCATCCTGCGCCGACTTGACGGCCTGGCCGAGCTGCTGGCGCCGCTGCTTGAATGTCTCCTCCACGGCCGCGATGGCCTTCGCCACCGTCTCGCGCGAATTCTCGCTGTCCAGCCTGCGGGCGTAACTGCTAAGGGCGCTGCGGATGTCCTCCGCCAGCTCGAGCAGGGCGACGATGTCGCCGGAGAAGCTCACCGCGTCGCCGAGCAGGTTGTTCAGGTAGATCCCGCCCTTGTCCGCGAGATGGGCGGCTCCCTGCGCATGGCGGGCCGCGGCGGTGAGAATGGGCCCGTAGAACTCGCGCGAGAGGAAGTCCGCGACCACCGCTTCCTTGAGGAATACGGTGCGCCGGGTGAAGTCCTTCACGTCGCAGAAGAGATGCCCCATCTGCGGCGCCTTGGCGCGAGTCCGCAAGAGCGGCCGCTCCTCGACCCCCACGAAATACAAGCGGCCGTGCTCGTACTCCGTCTCGATCCCGTCGACGCTCTGCAGCCTCCAGCGCAGCATCGGCGGCCAACGCGGCGACGGCCGTCGCCCAGGCGCGGATCGTGTGTTCCTGCGGAATGGCGCCACCGCCGTCCTCGTCCTTCCATTCCTTCGCCACGGTGCCGAGCGCCTCGATGGCGTCGGCGGCCGCATCGCTCGTGGCCGCCTTCGCCACGGCGCGAGACTTCTCGTAGAGCTCCTTGCGCGCCGCCGGCGTCGCCAGGACGCGCTCCAGCGCGCCGGGGCCGCCGTAGAGTTGCGCGGGCGAGAGGCCTTCCACCGAGAACGGCGGCGCTCGGCCGACCTCGGCCATCCGCACGACCGCCAGCAGGTCCGAGCGAAGCCGGCCGAGCGCGACCTGACGCGACGCCTTCCGCATCGCCTCCTTCGAGCCCACCAGCTCGGCGGCGACGTCGGCGGCGACCGACTCCGCTGTCCCACCCTGGATCACCTTGTGCACGTGGTGGTCGATCCTGGCTGGCGCCTCCGCGAAGAAAACGCCATAGCCGCCAAACCCGCTGCCCCACACGCTACGGATGCCTCCGAGCCAAGGCAGCACCCCCGTCGTGGCCTCGCACGCCGAAGCGAAGGGGCCCTCGAGCGCGCCTCCCTCGCGGACCGCGAGTCGGAACGCAAGCCGAAGCCCGGCAGCCACGCCGCCATGGAGCGCGCGTCCTGTGGGGCCGCTGATGGGAAACTGCCGCAGGGCCGCGAGCGCCTCCTGCGACAAGGCCCGCAGCGCGAGCAGCGCCACGTACGAGGTGGGCTCGAGCGGCTCCCTCCCCGCGGTCTCCGCTTGCGTCCGCCGCAGCAGCGCATTGAGCGTTCCGGCAAGCGCGCGGCCCGGCCTTCCCGAGGTGAGCCAGCTCGCCACCAGGCCACAGTCCAGCGCCGGATGAAGCTCGGGCGCCTCGAGAAAAGCATTGCGGACGTTCTCCGCCTTCGCGCTCGAGGGGGCATTGAACGAGGTCTGCCGCGCGGCGCGGGGATCGAATCCGTCGAGCAGGATGAGGCTGTCGTATTCGCTCTCCCGGAGGGTAGAGCGGTGGCGGAGCGCGAGGAGGAAGAAGAGGTCGCGCACGGCGGAGCGCAGGACAGCGCGCACGCTTTCGTCCACGTGCACGGGGACGCGCAGGTCGGCGAGGGAGGTCCCGAGATGGAACCGCAGCGTCCGGGCGTCGAGCCGCAGCATGTCCGAAAGGGTCCGGCCCTGCGCGGACTTGCAAAGTCGCGCGATCAGGTCGAGGCGCTCTTCGGCGTATCCCACGCTGGGCACTGTAGCAGCGATCTTCCTGCGAATCGGCTTCCCATCCGCTGGCCTTCGCAAGTATCTTGCGCCCTTCCCAGGAGCCGCCGGCGATGAAGAAGATCGAGGCCATCATCAAGCCCTTCAAGCTCGACGAGGTGAAGGAGGCGCTCGCGGACGTGGGCGTCCTCGGCCTCACGGTCACCGAGGTGAAGGGGTTCGGCCGTCAGAAAGGACACACCGAGCTCTATCGCGGCGCGGAGTACGTCGTCGACTTCCTGCCAAAAGTGAAGATCGAGATCGTTCTGGCGGACGAGATGGTGGCAAAGGCTTTGGAGGCGATCGAGCGCGCCGCGAAGACCGGGCGCATCGGGGACGGAAAGATCTTCGTCTCCACGGTGGACGAAGTGGTCCGGATCCGTACCGGCGAGCGCGGCGAGCCGGCGCTGTAATCAACGCAATTTTCACAGACAGGGGCAGCACAAATGCCGAAGGGCAAGGACGTCATCGGGTTCGCGAAAGACAAGCAGGCCGTGATGGTCGATCTGAAGTTCATGGACTTCCTCGGCCTCTGGCAGCACTTCACCATCCCGATTTCGGAGCTGAGCGAAGCGGTCTTCGACGAAGGACTTGGATTCGACGGATCGTCGATCCGCGGCTGGATGCCCATCCACGCCAGCGACATGCTGGTGGTGCCGGATCCGGAGACCGGGCAGATCGACCCGTTCATGAAGGACGCCACCCTTTCCCTGATCTGCAACATCGTCGACCCCATCACCAAGGAGCCTTACGCGCGCGATCCCCGGTTCATCGCGCAGAAAGCCGAGCGCTACCTGAAGCAGTCGGGCGTCGGCGACGTCGCCTACTTCGGGCCGGAGATCGAGTTCTTCATCTTCGACGGCGTCTCGTATGACAACAGCGTGAACCACGCCCACTACAAGATCGAGTCTCGCGAGGGCCAGTGGGAGACCGGTCACGCGCGCGAGACACACTGGGACGGCACCAGGGTCGTCGAGCGTCCCAACCTGGGCTACAAGCCGCGCTACAAGGAAGGTTACTTTCCCGTCGCGCCCATCGACTCGCTGCAGGACATCCGCACCGAGATGTGCCGGGTGATGGAGCAGTGCGGGATCCAGATCGAACGCCAGCACCACGAGGTGGCCACTGCCGGCCAGGCGGAGATCGACATCCGCTACGACTCGCTGGTGCGCACCGCCGACAAGCTCATGTGGTACAAGTACGTGATCAAGAACGTCGCGCTCCGCAACGGCAAGACCGTGACGTGCATGCCCAAGCCGCTCTTCGGCGACAACGGCTCCGGCATGCATACCCACCAGTCGATCTGGAAGGGCAGCAAGCCGCTCTTCGCCGGCGAAGGCTATGCCGGCATCTCCGATCTGGCTCTTCACTACATCGGTGGCGTCCTCAAGCACGCCCGCGCTCTGGCGGCGTTCTGCAACCCGACCACCAACTCGTACAAGCGGCTGGTCCCAGGGTTCGAGGCGCCGGTGAATCTGGCCTACAGCTCCCGCAACCGCAGCGCGGCCATCCGCATCCCCATGTACTCACCGAGCCCCAAAGCCAAGCGCATCGAGTTCCGCTCCCCGGACCCGAGCTGCAACCCGTACCTGGCGTTCGCCGCCATGCTCATGGCTGGCCTCGACGGCATCGAGAACCGCATCGACCCGGGCGACCCGCTGGACAAGGACATCTACGGGCTCTCTCCGGAGGAGCTGAAGGACGTTCCGAAGATGCCGGGATCCCTGGAGGAGGCGCTCGGGGAGCTGAAGAGGGACCACGAGTTCCTCCTCAAGGGCGACGTGTTCACCTCCGACGTGATCGAGGCGTGGATCGACACCAAGGTGGAGAAGGAGCTGAACCCGGTGCGGCTGCGGCCGACGCCGATGGAGTTCGCGCTCTACTTCGATATCTGACGGACCCCGGACTTTGACTTCGAGGCCCCCGGGAGTATTGCTCCCGGGGGCTTTGCTTTCGATGAACCGGGTCATCCTCCTGCTGCTGATCGCCGCCTGTACCCCCGCGCACACGCGGCGTACCGCCGACCCGCGCGCGCTCCGCGGAGTGAAGCTGGGCGTGCCGGTGCCCGCCGACGCCCGCCCGACTCCGGGCATCGGATGTGGACAGATCTCGCAGGACCTCCCGCAGCGCGCATACAAGGCGCTCGTCGCTTCGTTCAGCGACGCCGGCGCCGAGACGAGCAACTCCGATCGCGCGCCGTGGGTCCTGACCGTCGCCCTGCGGGAGGCGACCCTCGGCGAGGAGAACACGCGGCCGCGGCGGACGGATCGTCCGCCGGCGAGTCCGGTCCAACCGGTAGGCCCGGACGCGCCGCCGCTCGACCAGCCGCAGGCGAGCGTCTTCAACAGTGGGAACGGCTCCGCGGTCGTCGTCCTGGACGCGACGCTTGCGCGCTCCGGAGACACGGTCTGGATCGGCACCGTCACCGGCCACGCGCAGTCCGCCCCCTGCGTGCAGGCCATCGACAAGGTGCGCGAGGCTCTCTTCGACGCGATCGACGAGTTGCGCGACCGCGTGCTGCCGTTGATCAGGGGCGCTTGAGCGGCGGCACCAGCGCCATCCTGCTCGGAGCGATCGCCGGCGCGGCCGTGGCGACGCTTCCAGGCACCGCGGGCGTGACCCTCGCGGTCGTCGGCGGCCTTCTCGGCGCCGCGATCGGGGCGCGATACGGGCAGCGGCAGATGGGCTTCTCGCTCTGGTCGCTCGCGGTCGGAGCATTCGCGGTTCCGGTGGTCACTCTGGCCGTTGCCCCGGGCGCCGACATGGCGATGCACGTGGCGATCGCGCGGGGCCTCGTCCACGGCGCGCTCTCGCCGGCGTGGCCGGGCGTCCAGGCCGGTGCGTATCCGCGCGGGTTCTCCGCGGTCGTTGCGCTGCTGTCGCCGCTTGGACTCGCGCGCGCCGGTCTGCTCGCCGCCGCCGCGTCGTATCTCGTCTTCTGGGCCGGCCTCTCCGCCGTACTCCAGGGACCGTTGCGCGCGCCCGCCGCCCGGACGGTGGCGGCCGTTGCGGTGCTGCTCTCCCGGACACCGCAGATCTTCTTCGACTGGGGTGGGAACCCGACGGCGATGGCCATCGGTCTCGCCCTGTTCGGCGCCGCACAGGACAATGCTCGATACGCTGCGCTCTGCCTCGGCGGAGCGGCAGCGACGCATCCGATGGGAGCGTGCGCCGGCGCGTTGCTGCTGGCGCTCCGCTGGCGAACCCCGGCCCTGGCGGTGGCGGGCGGCGTGGCGTTGGCGGCAGTGCTGGCAGCGCTGGCGATCTGGGGGCCGCAGCTCTCCCCGCGCGAGACCGCCTGGCTCCGCGATTACGCGGTCCAGCACGAGCGCGTTGGGAGCGGCGTTCTGGGCGATCCGGCGAACATCGCCACGGCGGTGGCCGCGGCATTCCTGCTGTGGAAGCGACGGTTCCGCCTCGTCGCGGCTTCCGCTGCGGCGCTTCTCGGACTGGTCGCGTTGTTCGCGCTCCTTCCGCAGGCGGGCCTGTACCCTGTGCGCTTCGCTCCGCTCCTGCTGGTTGCCGTCACGCCGTTGTGGGCGCACGCCGGAGCAGGCCGGATTCCGCTGCTGGCGCCACTCGCGCTGCTGGCGGCGCTTCCGGGGCATTGGCGCTGGTACCAGCGGGCCGAACCAATCGCGACCGCCGCGGACGTCGCCGCGATCCGGTGTGTCGCGCACGAAACGCCGCCATCCGCGGTGATCGACGGCGCCTACGGTGACGCCACGCAATGGATTCCCGCGCTCGCCGGCCGCGCCGTGACCCGGCCGCATCGACACGTCAGCCTCTTCGACGAGACCGACGCCGCGCTCGCACGGCTTCCGAAAGCCACGTTCCGCTTCGTCGGCGAGCAGCTCCGCTACGGCGAGCCCGCGCCGGGATCCGGCGGAGATCCGCTCTGCTCGGGAAGGCTGCTACGGCTTCAGTAACGGGGCCGGGCAAACTCCGGTTCGCGGCCAGGAGCGAGCACCTTGCCTCGTTTCCAGAGGATGTCCTCGCAGCGTTCGAGAAGCTCCCCAAACCCGCGGCGCTTCGTCGACGACACCGCGACTCCGTCGTCCCGCAGCGCCAGCGTCGCGGCAGCCTCGGGAGCGCGGTCCGCCTTGTTGTAGACGAGCAGCCTGGGCGTGGCGGCGACGTCGAGGGTGGAGAGAACGCGCTCGACGGCCTGCGCCTGCTCGTCATGGCGGGGATCGCTGGCGTCGACGACGTGGAGCAGGAGGTCGGCGTCCTCCAGCTCTTCCAGCGTGGCGCGGAACGCCGCCACCAGATCCTTCGGGAGATCGCGGATGAACCCGACCGTGTCGGTGATGATCACCTCGCGGTCGCGGGGAAAGCGCAACCTCCGCGAGGTCGGATCCAGAGTGGCGAAGAGCTTGTTTTCGGCGAGGACCGCCGAATCGGTGAGCGCATTGAGCAGCGTGCTCTTTCCCGCGTTGGTATAGCCGACGATGGAGATCACCGGGACCCCGGTACGGTTGCGCTGGCGGCGCCGCGTCGCGCGGTCTCCGGAGAGACGGTCGATGCGCGATTCCAGCGCGGAGATCCGCTCGCGTACCCTGCGACGATCGATCTCCAGCTTCGTCTCGCCGGGTCCGCGACCCCCGATTCCACCGGCGAGGCGCGAGAGCGAGTCGTCCCTTCCGACCAGCCGCGGCAGCAGGTACTTGAGCTGCGCCAGTTCCACCTGCAACTTGCCGTCGGCGCTTTGCGCTCGCTGCGCGAAGATGTCGAGGATGAGCTGCGTCCGATCGAGAATGCGCAGCGAGGTGGCCTCGCCGATGTGGCGCGCCTGCGAGGGAGTCAGATTCCGATCGAACACGAGCAGGTCGGCTCCGAGCGCCATCGAGCGCACCAGGATCTCCTGCAGCTTGCCTTCGCCGATCAGCGTGCGGGGATCGATCTCGCGGCGCGCCTGCAGGATCACGTCGAGCACCTGCACGTCCGCGGTGCGCGCCAGCTCCTGGAGCTCTTGCAGCGAAGCCTCCGCCGCCGTCCGATCGCCGGTATGGACGCCGACGAGAATGGCGCGCCCGGCGACGCCGACGGCGCGGACCGGAGCGACGCGAGCCATCTCCTGCTCCAGCGCTGCGATCTGCCCCTGCGCGTCGAACTCCAGCTCGTAGAGGCTGGGAGCCTCGGCCAGGTTGTACAGGTCGCCCGACGTGTTCCACGGCATCAGCGTCGCGACGTAGATCTTGCCCGGGAGGCCGTCCTCGCTGGCGACGATGGCCGCGACGGCGTCCAGCCGCAGCAGCACGAGGTCCGTCAGGTCGTCCCGGGTAAGCGGCTCGTCCTTGAGGTGCGTGTGCACCAGGCGCAGGCCACGGAGGCGCGCATGGCCGGCGCGGGCGCGGCCGATGTCCGGCAGCACGAGCTGGCGCGCGTCTCCCACGATCACATGCTCCACCTCACCCCGGCGGTTGATGAGCACGCCGAGCTGTCTGCCGATTTCTCTCGACAATTCGGTGAGATGGCGGGCCAGTTCGGGGGAAACAAGCTCGCGCTGCTGGACCCGCCGGCGGCGGGTGGCGAGCAGGCGCTTGCTGTGGCTGGCCTTGAGTCCGGCTGTGTTTCCGAAAAGAGCGTCCTTCACTGGAGCCTCGTATGTAACACGCGCGAGCCTTTGCTACATTTGGACAGACGAGCCTGATGACCAACTCCCTCCGCTCCTCTTTCGCGCGCTGCCGAAGGCCGGTGATCAAGATCGGCTCGGCGGTGCTCGCCGGGGCGGCCGGGAAAGCAGGCCCCCCATCGCTGGACCGACAGAAGTTCGCGCGCCTCTGCGACGATCTGGCGGCCGTTGCCCAGGGCCGCACGCCCGTCGTCGTCTCCAGCGGCGCCGTTGCGCTCGGTGTCGAGCGGCTGGAGCTGAAGCAGCGGCCACAAGAGATGGCGCTCAAGCAGGCAGCGGCGGCGGCCGGCCAGAGCCGGCTGATGCGACTCTACGACGACGAATTGGAACGGCGTGGACTGCAGTGCGCGCAGGTCCTCCTCACGCACGCCGACATCGCGGACCGGGGCCGGTACCTGAACGCGCGGCGCGCGCTGGCCGAGCTGCTCTCGCGCAACGTCGTCCCGGTGATCAACGAGAACGACACGGTCAGCGTGGAGGAGATCAAGTTCGGTGACAACGACGCCCTGGCGGCGATGGTCGTCGACCTGGTCGAGGCCGATCTGCTGGTCATCCTCACGGACGCCGGCGGCGTCTACACCTCCGATCCACGGCTGGACGCCAAGGCGGAGCGCATTTCGCATCTGGAGCGCATCAGCGCCGCAGAGGAGGCGCTGGCAGGCGATCCCGGCACGGGTCTGGGCAGCGGCGGCATGCTGACCAAGCTGCGCGCCGCGCGTCGGGCGTCGGAAGCCGGCATCCCCTGCGCCATCGTCCCCGGCGAGCCTGGCATCCTGACGAAGCTGCTCGCCGGAGAAGACGTCGGCACTGTCGTCTCCGCGCAAGGGGAGCGCCGCCGGTTGCGCAAGCGCTGGATGCTCGACCTCAAGGCGCGCGGCGAGCTGCGCGTCGACGACGGCGCCCGGGCGGCGGTGATCGAGCGGAAGAAGAGCCTGCTGCCGTCGGGAGTCCGGGAGGTACGCGGCACCTTCGCCTCCGGTGACCCGGTGGAGATCTCCACGCTCGACGGCACGCCGTTTGCGCGCGGACTCGCGGTGTACTCGGCCGACGAGGTGAGGCGCATCGTCGGCCGCAGGAGCGCGGAGATCGAAGCGGCGCTCGGATACCGCCTGCTCGACTGCGTCGTGCACCGCGACGACCTGGTGGTGACGCAGTGAGCGCGGAGCGGAAGCTCGCCGCTCTCGAGCTCGCCCACCGTGCAAAAATCGCGGCGCGCGACCTGCTTCGCCGCGACCGGCGCAAGCTGGTGCTCGAGGCGGCGGATGCCCTGGAAGCGCGCGCTCCGGACATCCTCGGGGCGAACGAGGTGGACGTGGCGCGGGCGTCGACCCAGCCGGCGGCGTTCGTCGACCGCCTTCGGCTGGACCCGAAACGACTGCGGGCCATGGCCAGCGCGATGCGCGAGGTCGCCGCGTTGCCCGACCCCGTGGGCGAGATCGTCGAGTCGCAGACCCGTCCGAACGGCCTGCGCGTCGAGCGCGTCCGTGCACCGCTCGGGGTGATCCTGATGATCTACGAATCGCGGCCGAACGTGACCGCGGAGGCGGCGGCGCTGTGCCTGCGCAGCGGAAATGCGTCGCTCCTCCGCGGCGGCTCCGAAGCGCTGCAGACGAACGCGGCGATCACTGGGTGTTTTCCCGAGGACGCGGTGCAGCTGGTGCCACCTGATCGCATGCTCCTCGACGAGCTGCTGCAGCTCGACGAGCACATCGATCTCTGCATTCCGCGGGGCGGCCCTTCTCTGATCCGCTTCGTCGCCGAGCGCGCCCGGGTCCCCGTCATCAAGCACTACCAGGGCGTCTGTCACCTGTATGTGGCTCCGGATGCAGATCTCCAGATGGCGACGAACATCGCCGTCAATGCCAAGGCGCAGCGGCCCGGAGTCTGCAACGCGCTCGAGTGCCTGCTGGTGGACGCGCGAATCGCGGGCGAAGCGCTGCCGCGGATGTCGGCGGCGCTCCGGGACGCCGGCGTCGAGCTGCGGTGCGACGAGCGCGCGCTGCCCTTGGTGAAGGGCGGCATCGCGGCCATGGCCGACGACTTCGGACGCGAGTTCCTCGATCTGAAGCTCGCGGTGGCCGTCGTGGACGACATCGATGAAGCGCTGCGGCACGTCGCACGTTACGGGAGCCGGCATACGGAGGCGATCGTCACGCGGGACCCGCGGCTTGCGGAGCGGTTCCTGAATGAAGTCGACGCCAGCTGCGTTCTCTGGAACGCGAGCACGCGCTTCAACGACGGCGGCGAGCTGGGCCTCGGCGCCGAGATCGGCATCAGTACCAGCAAGCTGCACGCGTACGGTCCGATGGGCCTGAGGGAGCTCACCTCCACGCGCTACGTGGTCCGGGGAGACGGTCAGGTCCGTTCATGAACAAGGGAGGAAGCAAGAGGATGAGAAGCCCCACGCAGATCGCGTTGTCCCGCCAGCAAGCAGGTCCCGAACGCGCCGCGGCCAGAGCGGCCGCACGCGTAGACGAAGAGTCGCAGCGAACCGCCGTGGCTGCCGCCCGCGCCGCCTTGGAAAAGAAGGCGGAGGACGTGGTGGTGCTCGACCTGCGGGGGGTGTCCGGATACACGGACTTTCTCGTCATCGGCAGCGGCGGCAGCGATCGGCAGCTCGAGGCCATCGCCGAGAGCGTCGAGAAGGAGCTGACCACGAACGGGCACCGCGTGATCGGCAGCGAAGGGCAGCGGGGGGGCCGCTGGGTGCTGCTCGACTTCGGCGACGTGGTGGTGCACGTCTTCCACGGGGACGAGCGGGCCCACTACGATCTGGAAGGGCTCTGGGCCGACGCTCCACGCATCGAGGTGGAGTGAAGATCCGGGTGCTCTCGGTGGGCAAGGACAAAGGGCCCACCGCGGAGCTGGCAGAAGAGTACGCGGGGCGGATCCGCCGCTCCGCCGAGCTGACGCTGTTGGAGCTGCGCGCCGAAGGGCCCGAGCGCGAGGCCGGAACCCTGCTCGGCAAGATCCGCGGAGAGCTGTGGGTGCTCGACGAGCGAGGGACGCTGCTCGGCTCGACACAGCTTTCACAGCGGCTGGAAAAGCTGCGCGATACCGCGCAGGAGCTGACCCTGTGCATCGGCGGCGACGAAGGCCTGGCCTCGCGGGTCCGAGAAGAGGCGCATTTCGTCTGGAGCCTCTCGCCGCTGACGCTGCCGCATCGGCTGGCGCGCGTGATCGTGCTCGAGCAGCTCTACCGCGCATTCGAGATCCTGCGCGGAGCGCCGTACCACAAGTGAGCGCTCCTTGCGCGATGCGAGGTCGCTGTGTAGAAGCGCGGCCCATGCCCACCCTCGTCCTCGTGCGCCATGGCCAGTCGCTCTGGAACCTCGAGAACCGGTTCACGGGCTGGGTGGACGTGCCGCTGACGGAGAAGGGCGAAACGGAAGCGCGCCGCGCGGGCGAGCTCCTGAAGGGGTTCCGATTCGACCTCGCCTATACCTCCGTGCTCTCGCGCGCGGAGGAGACCCTGCGCATCATCCTGGAGACCATGGGCGCGCGGATGCCGATCATTCGCGACCAGGCGCTCAACGAGCGCCACTACGGCGACCTGCAGGGCCTGAACAAGGAGGACACCGCGAAGCGGTACGGCGCCGCGCAGGTGAAGCTCTGGCGCCGCTCGTACGACGTGCCGCCTCCGAACGGCGAGTCCCTGGAGCTGACCGCGAAACGGACGCTGCCCTTCTTCGACCGCTGCATCGCGGGCGACCTGCGGCTGGGAAAGAACGTGCTGGTGGTCGCGCACGGCAACTCGAACCGCAGCATCGTGATGCAGCTCGACCGGCTCACCGGCGAGCAGGTGATCGCGCTCGAGCTCGCGACCGGCGCTCCTCTCGTGTACGAGATGGCGCAGGACGGCACGACCGTGCAGTCGAAGCGCATCCTCGGCTGAACCTCCGTGGCGCCGCCCTGGGAAGCGCTGGCGCGCGGAGCGGACCTCTTCAACCGCGGGCTGCATTGGGAAGCGCACGAGGCGTGGGAAGAGCTGTGGCTGGCGCTCGACGACGAGCCGAGGCTGTTCGTCCAAGGACTCATCCAGGTGGCCGCCGCGGGGCACAAGGCGTTCGTGCAGCGCCAGCCGCGCGGGTGCGTGAAGCTCCTCACCACGGCGCTGGACAAGCTCGAGGCGGCGCCGCCGGACTTCCTCGGCGTCGAGACTCGCGGTTTTCTCGGCGCTCTCCGTCGGATGCTGACGGAGGCGGAGCGCTGGAGGGCCGGAGAGGTCGCCGACCTGCACCGCAGCCTCATGCCCCCCGTCGTCTTGCTGCGTCCACCTCCGCCGGCCCAGAAAAAATAGATTCAAAAAAATTTGGCCCGCCCAGTGCACTGACGCTCACCCGACCGGGGGTGGCGGGAACGGTGTCCATTTCGCTGCGGCTTCGGCGCATTGCGCTCGGAGTCCTGGATCTCGTGTTCCCCGCGCGCTGCGCGGCCTGCGACGCACCTGGCGACTCGCCGTTCTGCGCCCTCTGCGCGGAGACGCTGATCCCGGTGCCGGCGGGATGCCCCGTTTGCGGAGTTCCCCAGGACGAATCGCTGCTTCCGGCTCTCAAGCCGCGCCGGTGCCCGCATTGCCGCGCTTGTCCGCCACGATTCGTGCTTGCCGGCGCACCGTACTTGCACGGTGGAGCCCTGGCGGAAGCGATCTATCGGCTGAAGTACCAGAGACGCGAGGATCTCGGATCGGCGCTGGGCGTCCTGTTCGAGGCCTGCGCAGTGCCAAAGTCGGACGTGCTGGTGCCCATCCCGCTGCATCCGCGCCGGCTGCGGCAGCGCGGGTACGACCAGGCGCGTCTGCTCGCCGATGGCGCCTCGAAGCGGTTCCACCTTCCGGTCGCGCCGCTGCTGCGGCGGGTACGCGAGACGGGGCAACAGGTCGGACGCGACCGCACAGCGCGAGAGCGGAGCGTTCGCGGCGCCTTCGCCGCGAAGGGGGACGTCCTCGGCGCGCGCGTCTGCCTCATCGACGACGTGCTCACGACCGGTGCGACAGCGTCTGCGGCGGCGGGCGCCCTGCTCGACGCCGGCGCGGCGCGGGTAGAGGTGCGCACGCTCGCGCGCGCTCCGTAGGAGTGAACGGCCGCATGCCCGAAGGATTGGCGGACGGGCCCTTGACGCGTTACAGCACGATTTGGCGGACCCTTGGAATGAGGCTAGCCGACCCACCGTTGCTTCGGGGTGGGTGGGCTCGCTTCGCTCGCCCCTCGGGAGCCCGAACGCATGCACAGCCTTCTTCTCGCCGCCGCGCTCGCCCTCGTCGCCCCGCTCGACGAGAGCACACCTGCGCTCCAGGCTCGCGTGCTTTCGGGGCTGGATCGGCCGCAGGCGGTCGCCGACCTCTACCGCCTCTACGAGCGGCGCGAGGAAAGGGGAGATCAGAGCGCGCTCCTGCTGACGCTGGAAAAAGCGTCCACATCGCCCAAGGCGCGCGCAGACGTGCGCGCGCTCGCCGCGGAGATGCTGGGCGAGCTGGCGATCGCACGGGGACAGCTTCCCCGCGCGACCGCGCTGTTCGACGGTGTCGCGCCAATCCGGACCTGGAGCGTCATCGGTCCGTTCGAGAACGACGGGCGCAGCGGCCTGACGACGGCATACCCGCCGGAGAAGGAAGGCTTCGACCCGAAGGCGGTCTACCGGGGCAAGGAGCACGACGTGGCCTGGCGCGCCCTCGCCAGGGGTCACGCTCCTTACGGATTCGTCGACCTCTCCGCCGCCGTGTACCCGCGGTCCGACGTGGCCGTGTATGCCGCGACCGTGCTTCGCTCGGCGCAGGCGCAGGGGGTGCTCTTCCACCTCGGCGCTAGCGGCGCGACGCGTGTCTGGCTCAACGGCAAGCTCGTCCACGAGGACGCGGCCGTTCACCCCTCGCGCTTCGATCAGAAGACGTTCTCCGCCGAGCTGAACGCCGGAGACAACTTCCTTCTGGTGAAAGTCGCGCACAACCACGGGCGTCTCGGCTTCTCGCTGCGGGTGGCGGATGGGAAGGACGCGCCCCTCGTCTCCCTGGCGCGCGACGCCCGGTCGCCGGAGTCGAAAGCGATCGCTTTCGCCGCGGCGTCCGAAGCCGGGCGGAAGCGTGCAACGCCCGCGAACAAGCCCGCGGACGCGTTCGACGAGCTGCGCAAGGCCGCGGCCCTGCATCCACGCGACGCCCGTGCGCAGGAGGACCTCGCCATCGCCCTCCAGTGGCGCCAGCCGACCGACGAAACGGAGCGCATGCCGCTGCGTGCGATGGAGCGCGTCATGGACGTCGCGTCCACGGACCCGGAAGCGGCGCTTCGATTCGCCCGCCTCGAGGATCGCGACGCCAACAAGCGCCGCGCGGCGCTGGAGACGGCGTTGGCAGCCCACCCGGACAACGCCGCGCTTCTCGACGCACTCGCCAATTACCGGCTCGATCGCGGCGAAGGCTGGGCGGCGCTGGAGCTGGCGCGCAAGGCGCGCGCGTCCGCTCCGCAGTCGATCGATCCCATGCTGACCGAAGCTCGGGCGCTCGACGGCGTCGGCCTCTCCGCGCGCGCATCGCTGCTTCGCATCGAGACGGCGAAGGTACGGCCCGATCTGGCTCGCGCCCGTCGCGCCGCTGCCGGAGCGTACCGGCGGCTCGGCCGCAGCGAAGACGCCGCCACGGAGCTGAAGCAGGCGCTGGCACTGCGATTCGACGACGCGGAAGCGCGCGGAGACCTGGTCTCGCTGGCGCTCGACCGCGGCGAGCTGAACGATGCACTGAAGCTCCTGGGCGAGACGCTCGCCATCGAACCCGCCACGCTGTATCCGCGCCTGCGCGCTGCCGAGCTGCTCTCCGAGAACGGGCGCGCAAACGAGGCGAGCAAGGCGTATGCGCAGGCGATCACGCTCGCGCCGGACGATCCCGAGCCGCACGAGCAGCTCGGCCGCCACCGCCTGCGGCTGAAGGACGACTCGGGCGCGCTGGCCGCGTTCACCCGCGCGCTTTCGCTGCGGCCCCAGAACCCGGCGCTGCGCGAGCTGGTCCGGTCCGTGCGTCCCGAGGAGCAGTACGCGGCGGCCTACTTGTACGACGCGAAGGAGCTGGCGAAGCTGAAGCCGCTCGCAGGCGAGGACGTGGAAGTGCTGGCGGACCTCTCGGTGGTGAAGGTGTTCGCGAACGGGCTCTCCTCGCGCACGCGCCAGCTCATCCTGCGGGGCAGTACTCGCCTGATCGGCAGGTGGTGAAGGTCGAGCGCGCGCGCATCTATCGCAAGGACGGCAGCGTCCTGGAGAGCAAGTCGGAAGGGGAGCGCAATCTCTCCGAGCCCTGGTACGGGCTCTACTACGATCTCCGGGCCCGCGTGGTCGGGTTCTCCCAGCTCGAGCCGGGTGACGTGCTGGAGCTGATCACGCGCACCGACGATTCCGGCTCGAACTTCTTCGCCGACTACTTCGGCGATTTCTCCTATCTGCAGTCGACGCAGACGCGCCGCGTCTCGGATTACGTCCTGCTCGGTCCGCCGGGGCGCACCTTCTACGCAAGCGCGACGCCGCTGAAGGGCCTGGTCCACGGCGAGGGAAGGTCGGCGGATGGCGGCAGCTGGCGTCGATGGACGGCGCGGGACGTGCCCAAGCTCGTTCCCGAGCCGTCGATGCCTGGATACAGCGAGATGCTCGCGTACGTTCACGTCTCCACCTACAAGACCTGGGAGGACGTGGGCCGCTTCTACTGGGGCCTGGTCAAGGACCAGCTGCGCGTCACCGACGACGTTCGCGCAGCGGCGCAGGAAGCGGTGAAGGGAATTCCGGACGGCGACGAAGCGGCGCGCATCCGCGCCGTATACGACTTCGTCGTCTCGCGTACCCGGTACGTCGGCCTCGAGTTCGGAATCAATTCCTTCAAGCCCTACCCGGTGGAGACGATCCTCGCCCGCCGCTTCGGCGACTGCAAGGACAAGGCCTCGCTGATGCACGCGATGCTCGAGTCGCTGGGCATCGACTCGCGGCTGACATTGCTGCGGATGAAGCGTCTCGGCGGCATCGACGAGGCGCCCGCGTCCCTGGCGGTGTTCAATCACGCCATCCTCTACGTCCCCAGGCACCACCTGTTCCTCGACGGAACGGCTGAGTTCCACGGGTCCGGCGAGTTGCCGGGCGACGACCGCGGGGCGGAGGTGCTGGTGGTGGAGCCCGAGGGCGGGTCGAAATTCTTCCGCACCCCTGACGCGACCCCCGCGGACAATTTCGACGAGACGCGGATCTCGGCCCACCTCCGTCCCGACGGAAGCGCAGCGGTCGAGGTCAAGGCGAGCGCCCGCGGCGCCTGGACGGCGGAGCTGCGGCGCGTGTTCGAGCCCGCCGACGAGCGCCAGGCGCGGGCGCAGGAACAGCTCGCGCGCGCCGCGTTCCCGAACGTCAAGGTGACGGCGGTGTCCGTATCCGATCCCCACGACATCGAAAAGCCGTTCGAGACCCAGATCACAGCAACCGCCACGGGCTTTGCCTATCCGAAGGGCGACGGCCTGCAGTTCGGGCCCTTCGGACACCGCCAGAGCTTCGTCGAGACCTACGCACAGCTCTCGAAGCGGTTGCTTCCCCAGCGCCTCCCGCTGGCGCAGCGCACGGTGGTCGAGTCCGAGGTCGAGCTGCCCGCGGGATGGACGGCGACGATGCCGGAAGGCGCGCGGGAGACTGGGCCGCAAGGCTCGTACGAGATCGCCTTCACCCGCGAGCAGGGAAGGGTCGTCGCGCGCCTGACGCTGACGTTGAACGGCGGCGTCCTGCAGCCGGCGGACTATGCGCGGTTCCGCGCGTTCCTCGGGCGGCTCGACGATGCGCTGCAGCGGCGCGTGGAGGCGACGCCGCCGGCGCAGACGGCTGCGCGTTGATGCGAACGGAAGTCTTCGCGGTCCTGCTTGTCGCGGGCTGCGCCTCGGGCGCCCGTCGCGCCGAGCCTCCTCGCTGGAATCCGGACGATGCGCGGCGCAGGCTCGAGCAGGCGGAGACCGCGGCGCAGAAGGACCCGTCCCAGCTCGCCCGCGCAGGATGGCTGCGTTACTTGACAGCCTCGGACGCCAGCGGTGCGCTCCGGGAGCTGGAGCCGGCGTCACGAACGGGAACCCCGGCCCAGCGCGCGCTCGCCCTGGCGGGACTTGGAGAGATTGCGGAAGACCGCATCGACTCGCTGACCGCCACGCGATCGTTCGTCGCCGCGCTGCAGGCCGCTCCGACCGATCCCGTTGCCGAGCTCGCCGCAGTGCGCCTCCTCGATCTGGAGGGCGACTCGCCTCAGGTCGACAACCTCATCTCTGAGGCGGCGCGCGCGCTGAAAGCGCCCGTTGCCCCGCGGGCGGCGCGGCTCGTCAGGGAGGCCGCGGCTCGGATCGCCGCGAGGCGAGCCGCACTTGCGGCCGGCCCCGCGATCGAGGTGGCTGCCTGGCGGGCCGTGGGAACCGTGCAGCGATGGCGGGTCGGAGGTCCGTTCGCCGCGCTCCGCCTGTTCGATCTGCGCCAGACGCTCGCGCTCGATGGGCGCGTCGCTGCCACAGTCGCGATGAATGATCGAGCGCTCGAGTTTCCGGACGGCGACGCAGGTCTCGACTTCGAGCCGGCCGAGGGTGACGTCTTCTATGCGGCGAGCGAGATCGCTCTGGAGCGCGGAGGAGAGTACCTGCTCTGGGTGGAAGGCGCCGCGGCGCTGGAGGCCCGGCTCGACGGCGCCGTGGTGATCGCCCGGGTTCCCTATCCGATGGAGAGCCCACGCGCGCAGACGGCGGCCGTGCGCCTCGCGCCGGGCAGCCATCACCTGCTGGTCCGCTGGAGCCGCGCCGAAGGGAACCGGTTCCGCATCACGCTGGCGCGCGCAGACGGCGACGTCTCCGACCTGACCAGCACCGCGCCGGCCGCCTTGTCGGGAGCGCGCGCCGCCGCGACCTGCGAGCTCGGCCAGGCGTGCGTCGCGGCGTCGGCATGGAAGGATCGCGCGGATCTGCGCGCCGCCGCCGCTGCGATGCTGGAAGAGGATCCCTTCGACGCGCTCGCGGCGTGGCTCCTGGCGCGGGCCGAGATGGGAGACGATCGCGCTGCGTCCCGCGCCGCCGTGGACCGCGCCGTGACGCTCTCGGCAAACGGCGCGCCCGCGCTCGCACTGCGGGCCCAGCAGCTCCTGCACGACCCGGAGGTGCCGGATCGGATCGCCCGGGCGCGTGCCTTGGCTGACCTCGGCGAGGCGGCGCGCAAGGATCCGCTGCTGGTCCGCGCACGGCTCACCGCGGCGGCGCTGGAGCGCGACTCCGAGCGGTACGACGATGCCGCGCAGGACCTGGACCGGGCGGAAGCCATCCTGCGCGAACAGAAGGCGCCGCCGTCCGCCCGGATGCTGGTTGCGCGTGCGCGGCTCCTCGACGCGCGAGGAAACTCGGCGGGCGCGAGGGCGCGCGCGGAGGAAGCGCTGCGGGCGGTTCCGGGGCGCTGCGACACGCTGCAACTCTTGCTCGACCTGTCGCGGCGCGGAGGATCGCTCTCCGACCAGGGAAAGTACGGCGAAGCGCTCGTCGGATGCGCCGACGGAGAGTCGGCGGCGGCGCAGGTGGCACGCACCCGCGGCGACCTCGCGCGGGCCGAGCAATTGCTGAGGCTCGCCGCGGCTCAGCGACCGGCGCAGCCGGGGCGCCTGGAACAGCTCGCGGAGATACAGTCGGCACGCAAGGAGCTCGCTGCCGCCGTCGCTTCGATTCGGGGCGCTGCCGCTTTGGCGCCGCGGAGCGCCGAGCCGCTGCGACGCCTCGCGAATGCGCTCGAGCTCCTCGGCGAGGCGAAAGCCGCTGCCCAGGCGCGGAACGCTGCGCTCCGCCTCGCTCCAGGGGATCTGCAGGTGCGCCAGCAGATCGCGCTCGACGAAGGCCGGCGTCTCCTCTCCTGGAGCGACCGCGACGGCGCGGCGCTGGTGAAGGCCTCGAAGGAAGCGCCTCCGGGGGCGAGCGCCGTGCGGCTGCTCGATTTCGGCGCTGTGCAGATGTTTCCAGACGGCGGCGGAGTCGAGCGCGTCCACACCGTGGCGCGGGTCTTCGACAAGAAGGGGATCACGAAGTTTGGCGAGGCGCAGCTTCCCGCCGATGCCCAGGTGCTCCGGCTGCGCACGTTGAAGGCCGACGGGCGCGTGCTCGAGCCGGAATCGATTCCCGAGAAGGAAGGCATCAGTCTGCCCGGGCTCGAGCCCGGCGACGCGGTCGAGACCGACTACCTGCGCGGAATCGCGCCGCGGGGTCCGGAGATGCCCGGATACTCGCTCGGCGCCTTTTTCTTTCGCGACGACGAGACGCCGATGGGCGAGTCGACGTACGAGACCCGCACGCCCGCGCCGCCGGAGATCGACGCGCACAACGTGCAGCTTCCGCAGGGTGCGCTGACCCGCGATGCCGACGGTTTCCGTTTCCGCTACTCCGCGCGCGACGTAAAGCCGCTCCAGCCCGAGCCGCATCAGGTCCCGGAGAGCGAGGTGATGCCCTGGGTGCAATTGGGAACCGGCTCCGGGCAGAAGGAGCTGATGCGCTCGTTGGCGGACTGGGCGCTGTTGCGGACCCGTTCCGGCAGCGCCACGGCAGAGCTGGCGAAGCGGTCGACGGGCGCGGGCGTCGAGGATACGGCGCGAAAGATCTACGCGTCGGTCGCGCAGGCGGTGAGAGGACGGTCGACGGGCTCCGAGTTCCAGACGAGCGCCGCGCACATTCTCGCTCAAGGCCGCGGGAACCGGCTCGTCGTGCTGAAGGCGGCGCTCGCAGCGGCCCGGATTCCCTCGCACATCGTCTTCGCGCGCACGTTTCTTTCCGATCCGTCTCCCTACCGGTTTCCCCGTGGCGACGTCTTCGGTTACGCGGTGCTACGCATCGATCTGCCCGGTGGATCGGCTTGGATCGACCCCTCGTACCGGTTGGCTCCCTTCAACCAGCTTCCGGCGTTCCTGCGCGGACAGGACGGGTGGGTGGTGCCGGAGCCGGGCGAGGAAGCGGCCTATCTCCAGCTGCCGCAGACGCTGCCGGACCAGCGCGACGGCCGGAGCCTGCAGCTGAGCCTGTCGCTCGACGCCGAGGGCCTCGCGAGCGGGACCGGCCGCGACGAGCATCATGGCTTCGAGGCCGCATCGCTCAAGGACGCGCTGGAGCGTCTCGACGGCGAGCAGCGCAAGCAGGCCGTCGAGTCGATGCTCGGACGTGGGCTGCGCGGCGTGACGCTGGAATCGCTGGCCATCGAGCGCGAGGCGGAAATCGGCGGGACGGCGACGCTGCTCTACGGGGTGCGCGTGCAGCTTGCCCGGCGAGATGGCGCGCAGCTCTTCGTGCCCGCAGCGCTGGTGCCGTCGCGCCTGGCGCGCCGGTGGCTACAGACGGCAGAGCGGCAGGTGACGCTCCTGATCGATTCGCCGGAGATCGTCACGCAGCGCGCGGCCATCGCGCTGCCGCCGTCGTGGTCCCCGCGAGGTTTGCCGAAGCCGCTGTTCATCGCGACGCCGTTCGGCGCGTACTCGTGGAGCGCGCGAGCCGAGGCTGGAAAGCTGGTGATCGAGGAAGCGCTCTCGATTCCGCAGCAAAGGGTGAAGCCGGACCGCTACGCGGCCTTTGCGGCGTTCGCGCGCGACGTCGATCAGGCGCAGTCGCAGGAGCTGGTGGTGGCGCCTTAAAAGAACCGCAATGACACTTCGGTGTGTAGATCGAGGCCGCGATCGTTGAGCCGGAGGATCGCTCCGTCGAGCGAGCCCAGTCCTTCCTCGACGATTCGGCCGATCGCCGCAGCATGTCTCTCGCGAACGGCCAGATCGAGATCGCGCTCCAGCGCGGCCAGATCGATGCCTTCCGCGAGACGCAGTCCCGTGAACATCCGCTCGCGCAGGTGGTCCTCGGGCGAGATGCGCTCCGAGGACGCCTCTCCGGTGCCGGAGCGCTCGACGCGCTCCATGTACCGCTCCGGCGAGCGGTCGTTCGCATACCGGAGCCCTCCACCGCCCTGGCGCAGGAACCCGCACGCGCCGCAACCCGCGGCAGCGTACTCGCCTCCGCGCCAGTAGAGCGAGTTGTGGACCGACTCTCGTCCCGATCTCGCGTAATTGCTGATCTCGTACCGGGCGTATCCGCCTTTGCCGAGCTCTCCGCGGACTGCGTCGCCCATCTCGGAGACGACCTCGTCGTCCGGAAGCGTCAGCTCTCCGCGCCGCAGTGCCTTGGCCATCGGCACTTCTTCGGCGAGCCCGTGCAGCGTCAGGGCGTAGCAGGAGATGTGCTCCGGGCCGAGCGCCACCGCGGCGGCGGCATCCCGGGCGGCAAGCTGCGGCGTCTGCCGCTCGGCGCCGTGGATGAGGTCCAGCGAGACGTTGCGAAACCCGGCTGCGCGGGCCGTCTCGAACGCGCGCACTGCGTCGGAACCGCTGTGCCTTCGCCCGAGAGCGACGAGTTGCGCCGGCGCGAACGACTGCACGCCGATGGACAGCCGGTTCACGCCCAGCTCGCGGAAGGCGGCAAACCTCTCCTCGTCGGTGGTCCCGGGATTCGCCTCGAGCGTCACCTCCGCTTCGGGTTCGACGGACCACAGCGACCGGATCTCCCGGAGCACGCGCCCGAATTGCGTCGGGTCCCACAGCGACGGCGTGCCGCCGCCGAAATAGATGGAGATGGCCTTCCGATCCGGAAACTGCGCCGCGCGGACGCGAAGCTCGCGGACCACGGAATCGGTGTAGCGCTGCTGCGGGATCACCGCTTCGGCGCGAGACGCGAAATCGCAGTACGGGCACTTCGAGAGACAGTACGGGAAGTGGATGTAGACGCCGAACTGCATCAGTCCTCGTGGAACTTCGCACGCAGCGTCTCCCGCTGCGCGGTGGCGACCCACTCTTGCAGCGGCGGCCACGCCCAGACCGCGTCGCAGTACGACTTGGCGGCGCCGGAGACCGGAATCGAATAGGTGCGGAACCGAGAGACCACCGGCGCGTAGAACGCGTCGGCGACGCATGGTTCCTTCCCGAAGAGGAAGGGACCGCCGCTCTGATTCAGGCATTCCTGCCAGATGGCGACGATCCGGTCGACGTCCGCCTGCGTCTCCGGACGAAGCGCTTTGTAGGGATACTGCTGGACGATTTTCATCGAGCAGTCGTTGCGCAGGTTCGCGAAGCCCGCGTGCATCTCCGCAGCCACCGACCGGGCACGAGCGCGCTGCGCGGCGTCCCTGGGCCAGAGGCGCTTGTCGGGAAACTTCTCGTGGAGGTACTCGGCGATCGCCAGGGAATCCCAGACGGTGATCTCGCCGTCGATGAGCGCCGGCACGCGTCCGCTCGGCGAGTACTTGCGGATCTGCTGCGCCGTGTCCGGCATGTCGAGGGGAACGACGATTTCCTCGTAGGGGACGTTGGCGAGCTTGAGCGCCAACCAGCCGCGGAGCGACCAGGAGGAGTACTTCTTGTTTCCGACGACGATCTTGAGCATGGGAGCGTCCTGATAACCGATGCAGCGCCGAAACGCGAGCGACCGTGATCACGACGCGGCGCGTGGTAATCTGTACGGTCTCGGATGGCGGACAAGGATCTCATCGATGCAATCGCCCGCGGGATCGTCGTTTTCGACGGCGCCATGGGCACGACCCTGCAGCGGATGCAGCTTGCCGGTGACCTGACGGTCAAGGACTTCGAAGGCCGGCAGGGGTGCAACGAGATTCTCTCGCTGACGCGTCCCGACGTCGTCTCCGGCGTGCACCGCTCGTACTTGGAGGTCGGGTGCGACGTCGTCGAGACGAACACCTTCGGCGGCAGCCGGCCGAAGCTCGAAGAGTTCGAGCTGGGCGCCCGCGTGGCGGAGGTGAACGAGCAGGCGGCGCGAATCGCGCGAGCGGAAGCCGACCGCGCCCAGCGCGGTGACGGGCGGCGGCGCTACGTCGCCGGATCGCTCGGGCCGAGCGGATTTCTGCCCTCCTCCAGCGATCCCGATCTCGGACGCGTCAGTCCCGCGGAACTGACCGAGATCTTCCGCGAACAGACGGTCTCGCTGCTGCGCGGCGGTGTCGACTGCATCATCGCGGAGACCGCGCAGGACCTGCTCGAGCTGCGCTCGCAGATCTTCGGTGCCCGCCGGGCGATGCAAGAGACCGGGCGCAGCGTCCCGGTGATTGCGCAGATCACCCTCGATCCGTCCGGCCGCATGCTGCTCGGCACCGAGCCGCTGTCGGCCGCGGCGATGATCGCGGCCTGCGGCGCCGACGTCATGGGGCTGAACTGTTCCACCGGACCTCGCGAGATGGTCGATCCTCTCCGGGCGCTCGCCGAGCACGTCCCGCTCCCGCTCTCCTGCCAGCCGAATGCCGGCATCCCGGAGAACCGCGAAGGCGTGGCGATCTACCCGCTGCAGCCGGGCGAGCTCGCGGAGTATCTCGCCCGCTTCGTGCGCGACTTCCGCCTGGCGGTCATCGGCGGATGCTGCGGAACGACGCCGGCACATCTGAAGCAGGTGCTGGAAGCCATTCGCGGCACCGGCGCCGCCCGCAAGCCGCCGAGGCGCGTCCCGATGCTGTCCAGCGGACTGAAAGCGGTGGCGCTCCACCAGGAGCCACGACCGCTGATCATCGGCGAGCGCGTCAACTCGCAGGGCAGCAGGAAGATGAAGGAGCTGCTGCTCGCAAACGACATCGCCGGGATCCTCGCCGTGGCCCGTGAACAGGTGGAAGGCGGCGCACATGCGCTCGACGTCTGCGTGGCGCTGACCGAGCGCGCCGACGAGCTGGACACGATGACGCGTGTCGTGCGCGTCCTCTCCGGACAGATCGAAGCACCGCTCTGCATCGACTCGACGGAGCCGGAGGTGGTCGCCGCCGCTCTGGAATGGCTGCCGGGCATCGGCATCGTCAATTCCGTCCACCTCGAGCGCGGGTGGGAGAAGATCGACCGGATGTTCCCACTTCTGAAGCAGTACGGCGCCT
>VBKI01000041.1:37644-52968 GCA_005879535.1 Deltaproteobacteria bacterium
CGCAAGCTCGAAGTGGCGCGGCGGATCTACGAGCGGGCGTTGAAGGACGGGCTCCAGCCCTGGCAGCTCCTGTTCGACGTCCTGACGTTCACGCTCGCTACCGGCGACGACCAGTACAAGAACAGCGCGGTCGAGACGATCGAAGGCATCGGGCTGGTGAAGGAGAAGCTGCCTGGCGCGCTGACGGTGCTCGGCGTCTCCAACGTCAGCTTCGGGCTCGCGAAGCAGACGCGGCCCATCCTCAACTCGGTGTTCCTGACCCATTGCCTGAAGGCGGGGCTGGATGCGGCGATCATCAACCCCCGCGACGTCCTTCCCTGGAACGAGATCCCTGCAGAAGCGCGCCAGCTCGCCGAGGACCTGGTGCTCGCCCGCCGCGACGATGCTCTGGCGCGGCTGATCGAGCATTTCGAAGCCAAGGGGCCGGCAAAGGCGGTAGCGCAGGAGGAGCGGCAGTTCGACACGCCGGAGGCGCGGCTGCACCACATGATCGTCGACCGCCAGCAGAAAGGGCTGATCGAGGCGATCGACGCCTGCCTGAAGACTCGCTCGGCGGTCGGCGTGATCAACGACGTCCTGCTCGGGGCGATGAAGGAGGTCGGCGACCGGTTCGGTGCCGGAGAATTGATCCTCCCCTTCGTCCTGCAGAGCGCCGAGTTGATGAAGAAGGCCGTAGCGTACCTCGAGCAATTCATGGAGAAGAACGACTCGTATTCGCGCGGCACCGTCGTTCTCGCCACCGTGTTCGGAGACGTGCACGACATCGGCAAGAACCTGGTGAAGACGATCCTCTCCAACAACGGCTACACGGTGCACGACCTCGGCAAACAGGTGCCGGTGGACCGCATCGTCGACACCGCGGCGGAAAAGAAGGCCGACGCCATCGGCCTCTCGGCGCTGCTCGTCTCCACTTCTCGGCAGATGCCGCTGGTCGTGCAGGAGATGGATCGGCGGGGGCTGAAGCTCCCGATCCTGATCGGCGGCGCCGCCATCAACCGCAAGTACGGCTGGCGCACAGCCTACGTCGAGGGGACCGACAGGCTGTACGAGGGCGGCGTCTATTACTGCCGCGACGCCTTCGAGGGACTCGACACCATGAACGTCCTCCAGGATGGCGACGGGCGCCCCAAGTTGCTCGAGAAGCTGCGCCGCGAAGCCCACATGCACCGGACGATGGTGATCGCCGGTGCGGAGCGCGCGTCGGGCCAGCAGCTCGCCGCGGTCACCGATGTCGCGCCGCGCAGCGTGGCTCCGCCGCCCAAGGTGTCGCCGCCGTTCTGGGGGACGAGGATCGTGCCGCCGGAGGACCTCGCCCTGCGCGACATCTTCGACTGCCTCGATCTCATCGAGCTCTACAAGCTGCAGTGGGGCGTGAAGGTGAAGTCGCGCGAGATGTACCAGAAGCTCATCGCGGACGAGTTCGCCGTGCGCCGTCACGAGCTGCAGGAGGAGTGCATCCGCAACGGTTGGCTGACGCCCAAGGTCATCTACGGGTACTTCCCCTGCTCCGGGAAGGGAAACGACGTGACCGTGCTCGACGCTTCGACGCGCAAGCCGACCTGGACGTTCAAGTTTCCCCGCAAGCTCGAAGAGCCGCGCAAATGCCTCGCCGATTACTTGTCGGAGGACGACGTGGTGGCGTTCCAGGCCGTCACGGTCGGTGACCGCGCGACGCAGCTGTGCGCGCAGTGGGAAGCGGCGGGCGAGTTCACGAAGTCCTACTTCCTGCACGGCCTCGCCGTCGAGACGGCGGAGGCGCTGGCGGAGTACTGGCACCGCCGCGTCCGCGCGGAGATGGGCCTGCCGCCTGAACAGGGAAAGCGCTATTCGGCAGGCTATCCGGCCTGGCCTGATCTCGCCGACCAGGCCGGCGTCTGGGCCGTCCTCCATCCGGAGCGCATCGGCATCACGCTGACCGAGGCGCACCAGATGGTCCCCGAGCAGAGCACCAGCGCGATCATCGTCTGGCACCCCGAGGCGAGCTACTACTCCGTCCGGACCGCGACCACGCCCTGATCCCGGTCGTTGCCGGTGAGCCGCGGCTCAGCGGCAGGCGAAGTTCGCGGCGTCGTCGATGCTGCCCGTGCCCTTGTAGACGGCGTGCTGCGGGTAGACGCAGAGCGGCCGCGTACGTCCGGCCACCGCTCCTCCTGACGCGATGATCCGCTGCGGCGCGTTCCCGTGTTCGACCCAGTCCACGAGCGGCGAGAAGGCGTCGAAGACATTGGGTCCCGGGCCGCCGCCGCAGTGGTGCATGTCGGGGACGAGGAAGAAGCGGAAGAAGTCGCGCACGGCATGAGCGGTGCCCATCGCGCGGTCGACGTCCTCGTAGTAGTCGATCGTCTTCAGCGCGCTGAGCGCGTGGTCGGTCCAGCCGTGGTACATGACGATCTTCGACCCGCGCTTCTGCAGCGCACGCAGATCCGGATCCGTCGCGTTCAGGATCAGCCCCGTCCTCGTCAGCTTTCCCGGGTCCGTATCGAAGTTGAAGGTGAACGGGTTGTAGCTCGGGTTGTTGAAGACGATGTAACGGAAGAACTGGTCCTGGAAGGTGAACTGCAGCGGAGGGTCGATCGAGCCGCCGCTGATCCAGACGTCCCAACCGCCATTGCTCTCAGCTCCGGCCGGGAACCCAGGCGTGATCGGCCGTCCATTCGACCTCGACGGGCCCGCATACACCTTGCGCACGGCCTGCACCTGCGCAGCGGTAAGGCAGTTCGGAGCGTCAGCTCCAGGGCAGCGAAGGACGCCCGGGTCGAAGTTACACGCGCGGGGATCCTGCACGAGGCCGTCGACCAGGCCGTCCGCGGCATCGCATTGCGCAGTAACGGCGTTCTCGATGAGCGGGAGCTTCGTCACGGGAATGGGCGCGGCAGCGACGGCGCGCGAGTCCCAGTTGAAGCCCATCATGAACTCGGTCCAGTCGAATGCCGGCGCGCCCACCACCAGGCCGTCGAAGTCCTCCGGGAAGCGCTGCGCCTCCATCAATCCCTGACCACCGCCGCGGGAGCAACCGTTGAAGTACGAGCGGCTCGGGCCACGCCCGTAATACGCCGCCGTTATCGCTTTCGCCGTCGTCGTCGTGACGTGAACGGCGCGATATCCGAAGTCGATCACCCCCTGGGGATTGTTCAGCGCCCATGTGGCGTCGAGCGCGCCACCCAACGCTCCCCCTCCTTTGTGGCCCGTGTCCGTCGCAGCGGTCGCGTATCCGAGCGGGAGAACGGCGCTCGCGTCCGGGATGAACCCGACGTAGCCGCCTCCGCCCTGATGGAAGAGCTTGCCGTTCCAACTTGTCGGCAGCTGAACGACGAACCCGATCGTTCCCGGCCCAATGTTTCCCTGGACGTTGCAGTACTCGGGCAACGTCGATGTCGCGACCACCAACGTCGCGGTGATGCTCGTCACGTCGGGCAGCTTGAGTCGACTGAGCGCGCTGCACTGCGTAGCGGACGCGGCCTGTGCCGCTCGAGCGCCCGTCAGCGCCGCGATGAACACGCATGCTGTGAAGCCGGCCACTCTCGCAATCTTGGTCATGGGACTCCCCCTTTAGGTGGCGCACATTGAACGGCGAGCGGGCGCGAGCGCAAGACGCGGCGAGTCGGCGACCTTCGTCGCAGCTCAGCGCGTCCACGCCGCGGTGATCAGGCGAGCGACTGCTTGGGGCGCATCGACATGCGCGTGATGCCCCGTGCCGGCGACGGTGTGGGCGGACATTTTCAATTTCGGGAAACGGGCCCGCAGTTCCGATTCCTGCGGGAGCATTCCTCTTTCTCCCCGAAGCAGCAGGACAGGCACCGTCGCCTGCGTGCAGACGAGCTGGACGACCGGCTCTACGATGGGAAGCGGCGAGTGCGCGCGCAGGAGCGGGTCCCACTTCCAGGCCAGCGCGTTGTCCTGTTCGGGATCTGGACTGACGCCGCCGTGCGCGAGCAGCCGCGCCGCCGTTTCGGAAAGTGAGCCATTGTTGCGCATCAGCCTCTGCGCGGCATCTGCGACCGAGTCGACGCGGCGCCGCTTGCGCGGCATCTGCCGCAGGTCCTCGAGGTAGCTGCCGAGGCGCGCCGGCACCTCCTCGGTGGAGATGCTCAGCGGCACCGCGTCGATCATCGTCAGATGCGACACTCGACCCGGCCGGAGCGCTGCATAGATCAATGCCGCCGCCGCGCCCATCGAATGCCCGACGATGCGTACCGGTTCCTGCGGCGAGAGGACCTCGAGGGCGCCGTCCAGGTCGGCGATGTACTCGACGAAGTGATAGAAGCCGCCCGGCCCGACCCACTGCGAATCACCGTGCCCGCGGAAATCCATCGCGACGGTCCGACCGGGCAGCAGGGGCGCGAGCAGGTCGAAGGAGCCGGCGTGATCGAGCCAGCCGTGCAGCATCAGCGTCAGCTCGCCCTCGCCGCGTTCGACGCAGTGGAGCTTCAAGCCACGGACGTTGAGCAAGCGGTGGTTCACGGAGCAGAGGCTAACAACTTGACCGGTCGCGCGCCGTTTGCTACCGGCGCGCGATGGCGAATCCCCTCGTCGGCATCATCATGGGCAGCAAGACCGACCTCGAGGTGCTGAATGGCGCCGTCGAGATCCTGAAGGAGTTCGGCATCGAGCACGAGGTGCGCGTGCTCTCCGCGCATCGGACGCCAGAGCAAGTGCTGGAATGGTCGTCCAGCGCCGAGAGTCGCGGGCTCGAAGTGCTCATTGCCGGGGCCGGCGGAGCGGCACACTTGCCCGGGGTGGTCGCGGCGAAGACGGTGCTGCCGGTTCTCGGCGTGCCCGTGCCGTCCACCACGCTGGGCGGCGCCGACGCGCTCCTTTCGATCGTGCAGATGCCGAAGGGGATTCCGGTAGGCACGCTCGCCATCGGAAAGTCCGGAGCAGCGAATGCCGCGCTGCTTGCCATCGCCATCCTCTCCGGAAAGCGTCCCGACTTGCGCGAGCGCCTGCGCGCCTGGCGGAAGAAGCGCGCCGAAGAAGTGCTCCAGGCGGACAAGTCCGTCAGCGGATCTTGACGCCCATCGCCAGCCCTTCGGCGGTGGGCAGCATCGTGGCGCGGAAGCGGCCGCCGCGCGCCAGCTCCTCGTTGAACTTGCGCAGCGCCGCGCGGCCGTCGTCGCCGCCTGGCCGGTGGATCTCGCCGAAGCCGAACGCGTTGTCCGCGAGAACCACTCCTCCTTCGCGAAGGTGGTCGGCGGCCCAGGCGAGATAGCCGGGGTAGCTCACCTTGTCGGCATCGATGAAGACCAGATCGAATGGCGCTTCCGCCTCGATCTCGCGCAACATCTGCAGCGCGGGTCCGATATGGATGTGCGCGCGTGAGGCGACGCGGGCCTTGTGGAACGAATCGGAGGCGACGCGCGCATGTTTTTCCGAATACTCGAACGTGTGCAGGACTCCGTGGACGCCCATCCCCCGGAGCAGGCACACGCCGCTGTAGCCGCCGAGCGTGCCGATCTCGACCGCCTTGAGGGCGCCAATGGCGCGCGCGATGACTTCCAGATGGAGGCCGTCGAATCGGCCCACGGCGATGGGCGGCAGCCCCTCGCGGATGCTGCGCTCGCGAATCTCGCGCAGCACTTCGTCCTCGGGGCGGAAGACTTCCTCGGCCCAGCGCGCGAGCGCGGGGTCGCCTTGGCCGAATCCCTTGTTCTCCGGCGAGTGCGTATCAGGCATGGCGGGGGACAGTACTCCGCCTCCGCCGAGACGTCTCGCCGCGATTACTCGCCATATCGGCGGCGCAACGCCTTCTTGCGGCCCTCGCGCTTCTTCTTTTCGAGCCGCCGCTCTTTCGCTGCCCGCGAAGGCTTCGTCGGACGCCGCGGCGGTGGCCGCCAGGCGCGCCGCGCCAGCTTCTCGCGCAGCCGCGCGAGCGCGATGCGGAGGTTCTGCGTCCTCGATCTTTCGTCCTTCCCTTCGACCCTCACCCCCGAAGGAAGATGGACCAGCCGAATGGCCGTCTCGGTCTTGTTGCGGTGCTGGCCTCCGGGACCGCTCGCGCGATGGGCCTGGACGTCGCACTGCGCGAGCAGCGCGTCGTCCGGCAACAGGTGCCAGCCGCCCGCCTCCAAGGACGCCACCTAGGCCATCTGGTCCTTGGCCGCCGCCTCGATCTGGCGCGCGAGCCGCAGGTCGCGGTCGGTAATGCCGCCCTTGTCGTGGCTGGAGAGCGTGAGCGTCACCTTGTGGAACTGGATGAGGATGTCCGGATGGTGATCGGCGCGGTCGGCCAGCTCCCCGACCGTTCCCGCGAATGCCATCGCCGCCTTGAACCCCTTGAGATCGAACGTCTTCTGCAGCGCGTTGCCCTGCCGTTTCCATCCCGGCAGCTCCGCCAGGGCCCCCTGGATCTCGGTGTCTCCCGCCAGGCCTTTGTCCGCCATGCACGCGTCCTTTCCCCGAAGCTCCGGTCCAACTTAACCGTCATCCGACACTTCCGCAGCATCCCGTATCAGGGAAAGTCCTGTTACAACAGCGCGCATGCCGTTGACCCCCGCGTTCGAGGCCAGCGTCCACGGATCCCGCCGCGACGAGGTGCTCCGCCGCATGCGCGAAATGGCGCCAGGTCCGGCGGTGGCGATCTTTCCGGCAACGCCGGTCGCCACGCGGAACAGCGACGTCGAGCACCCCTACCGCGCCCACAGCGACGTCTACTGGCTGACCGGGTTCGAGGGACCGGAAGCGGTGGTGGTCCTCTCCACGAGCGGCGACAGACCGTTTACGCTCTTCGTCCGCCCCCGCGACAAGGAGAAGGAGATCTGGACGGGGCGGCGCGCGGGAACGGAAGGGGCGATCAAGAGCTTCGGGGCCGACCAGGCGTTCGAAATCGGCAAGCTCGACGAGGAGCTGCCGAAGCTGCTCGGTTCGGCGCGCACGCTCTTCTATCGCCTCGGTGGAGACGACCCCCAGTTCGACGCTCTCATCGCCAGGATGCTGCGCACGCTGCGCGCTCGCGCGCGCGCCGGAGTGAACGCTCCGCCGCGCATCGAGGATCCCGGCGAGATCGTCCACGAGCTGCGGCTGCGGAAGGAACCGCGGGAGCTGGACGCGCTCCGTAAAGCGGTCGAGCTGACGCGCAAAGGCCATGTCGCCTCGATGAAGACGGGGCGTCCGGGGATGCACGAGTACGACTTGCACGCGCTGCTCGAGCGTGAATTCCGCCAGGCCGGCGGCCGCGGCTGGGGCTATTACCCGATCGTGGCGGCGGGCGAGAACGCCACCGTCCTCCACTACAACGACAACTGCGTGCAGATCCGCGACGGCGATCTGGTACTGATCGACGCCGGCGCCGAGTATGACCTGTATACCGCCGACGTGACCCGCACCTTCCCCGCTTCGGGGAGGTTCAGCCCCGCCCAGCGTTCCTGCTACCAGCTCGTGCTCGACGCGGCCGACGCGTGCATCGCGGCGATCCGGCCGGGTGAAACCATCGAGGGCCTGCACCAGAAGGCGGTGCGGATTCTCACCGAGGGCATGGTGAAGCTGGGGCTGCTCAAGGGCGACGTCGATCAGCTGATCAAGGAGAACGCCTTCCGGCGGTACTACATGCACCGGACCAGCCACTGGCTCGGCCTCGACGTGCACGACGTCGGCAACTACAGCATCGACGGCAAGGCACGGCCGCTCGAGCCGGGAATCGTCTTCACCATCGAGCCTGGACTCTACGTCGCGAGCGACGACGAGAGCGCGCCCGCAGAGCTGCGTGGAATCGGCATCCGCATCGAGGACGACATCCTCGTCACCGATTCCGGGCACGAGAACCTGACGGTCTCGATTCCGCGCACGATCAAGGACGTCGAGGCGACGTGCGTGTCTTAATCCTTACCCCCGCCCTTGACCTTTTGCGTCTTCTTGTTCGCCGGCTCGTACGGATCGATCAGCTCGCCATAGCGGACGAGGTCACCGGTCGCCTTGAACTCGGCGATGGAGATCAACACTTCCGTGTCCGCGCCCACGAATCCCACGCCGAGAAGTCCCTCTTCGGGCACGTCGGCCCGGTACATCTCGAGGCCGTTCTGCAGCAGCGGGCCGATCTCCTTCACGTATTGCTCCACGCTGTGCACGCGGATGCGTTTCATGGGCGCGCATGAATAGCACACTCGCAGATCGGCTGGTGTCGTGGTTTGCCGGTGCGAAGCGCGATCTGCCCTGGCGGAAGGAGCCGCGCGATCCCTACCGGGTCTGGATCAGCGAAGTGATGCTGCAGCAGACGCGCGTGGATGTCGTGATCCCTTACTACAGGCGGTTCTTGCGGCGTTTCCCGACGCTGCGCGCGCTTGCCAAGGCGCCGCTCGACGACGTCCTCGCTCACTGGAGCGGGCTCGGGTACTACGCGCGGGCCCGGAACCTCCATCGCGCGGCGCAGGCGTGCGGCGGCAGCCTTCCCGGGACTGCCGCGCAGCTTCGTACGCTCCCGGGCTTCGGGCCGTACACCGCGGCGGCCGTCGCATCGCTGGCGTTTGGCGAGGACGTGCCGCTGGTGGACGGCAACGTCGCGCGCGTGCTCTCGCGCATCTTCACCGTTCGCGGCGACGCGCGGGCAAAGGCCTGGAAGATCGCTGCGCAGCTCTTGCCGGCGGGTGGCGGCGGACCGTTCAACGAAGCGCTGATGGAGTTGGGCGCGACCGTGTGCACGCCGCGAAACCCGGCTTGCGGGCGCTGTCCGGTCCAGGAGATGTGCCGCGGGCGGAACGATCCAACGAGATACCCTTCGCCCCGCCGGCGGGCGCAGCGCTTGATGCTGGAGTGGCGCGCCCTTGCGTTGCGACGCCGCGACGGAGCCGTATTGCTCGCCCGGCGCCCAACCGGAACGCTCTTTGCCGGGCTCTGGGATCTGCCGGCGGAAAAGCCGGCGGGAATCCGGATGCACGGGCGCGCGACGAACCGCGGGATCGTGGAGCAGACGCTGACGCACAGGGAGGTGCGCGTCACGATTGAGACGGCACGAGCCAGCGGCACTCCGGTCGACGCCGATGTCCGCTGGGTGGCGCCGGAGGGGATTGCCGCGCTGGGAATCTCGTCGCTGGCGCGCAAGTTCCTGCGCCGCGCGGGCGTCTTGACACCCGCCCGCACCTCAAGGACGTTGCCTGCGCCGTGATCGGATTGCTGCTCATCGCACAGGCGCTGCCGCCGGTGCAGGCGGTACAGCCGCCGGCGGAATCGTCGCTGAACGCGCCGCTGCCGCAACTCACGCCGGCGCCGGCGCCGGAGGGGCCCCTCCTTCCGCTGGCGGGTGCGCTGGAGGCTGCCCGGACGCAATCGCCCGATCTCGCCGTCGCGCTCGAGCGCGTGCGCCAGGCGGAGAACAACGTCCAACGTGCATGGGCCGCCTTGCAACCGACGCTGACCGCGACGGGAACGCTGACGTACAACAACTTTCCGGCCACCATCTTCACCGTGACGCCAGGACCACCCTTCTTCGATGTGACCGAAGGCAGCAACTGGACGCGGGCGGGGACGCTGCAGTTTGCCTGGAACCTGCTCAACTTCCGCGCCTTCCCCGCGCTCGCGAGCGCGCGCCAGCAGGTCGACGTCTCCCGGCTGACGCAGACACAGCAGCGCCGCGAGCTGCTGCTGTCCGTCGCCGCGATCTACTACTCTGGAGTGAGCCTGCGGGAGCTGGCGCAGGTCGCGCTCGCCCAGGCACGCGCGACCCGCGAGCACGCGGTGGAGGCGCAGGCGCGCTACGAAGCGGGGCTGATCCACCTCTCCGCGGCTCTGCGCGCGCGCATCGATTACCTCCGCGCCGATCAGGAGACGCGCCGCGCGCAGTTCGCGTATGCGATTTCCAAGAGCCAGCTCGCCGCCCTGCTCGATCGGCGCGATATCGCGTTCGAGCTGGCGCCCCCGCCGCAGCCGCCGCAGGAGATCCGCGGCACGTTCCGCGAACTGTTGGAGCGGGCGATGCAGGAACGGCCCGAGATCGCCGCGGCGCGGGCGAACGAGGAGATCGCGGCGCGCCTGAAGACGGACGCCTGGGCGCAGTTCGCTCCCTCGCTGGCCGTGACGGGCACCGGTCGTTACAACGACCCGCCGACGAACTCGAGCGGAGAGAAAAGGACCTGGGCAGTCGCGCTGTCGCTGACACTGCCGCTGTACGACGGAGGCTTCCGCTACGTGGCGCTCAAGGACGCCGACAGCCAGCTCCGCCAGGCGCGCGCGCAGACCCGCTCGCAAGGAGCGCGCATCGAGGACGAGCTGCGGCGTGCGATCCTCGATCTCGATTCCGCCCGCGCGCTGCGAGACGAGGCGGAGCAGGCGCTGATCGTCTCGCGGGAAAACGAGCGGCTGATCCGCGCGCAGTTCGCCGCGGGAACCGCGACGCAGGTCGAGGTCAGCGACGCCGAGTCGGCGCTGTTCCAGAGCGAGTCGACCGCGCTGCAACAACGGCTCTCGGTCCAGCTCGCCGGCCTCAGGCTTGCCAACGCGGTGGGGGCCTTCGACGTCGCTGGAGGGTCCTGGTGATCGCCGACAAGCTGCTTGCGTTCACGCTGCTGGGCGCGGGCTGGGTCCTCTGGTTGCTCCTGGCGCTGTCGGTGCTGTCGGTCGCGGTGATGGTGGAGCGGGCGCTCTACTTCGGCAGCCGGCGAATGTCGAAGGTATTCCCGCGGCTGCTCGAGTTGTGCCTGAGCGGCGACCTCAAGTCCGCGGCGACGCTGGCGACCACCGACTCGATGGAGGCGGAAGTCGTCCGCGCGGCCGCTGGAGTCGTGGAGGGCGGCACGCCGGCGGTGGAGAAGGCCGTCCAGTCCATCATCGACCGGCGGCGCCTCGAATACGAGAAGTGGCTGTTCGTGCTCGGCACTCTGGGAAACAACGCCCCCTTCATCGGTCTGTTCGGGACCGTGCTGGGCATCATTCGCGCCTTCGTCGACCTGGCCGCGGCGAACAAGAGTGGCGGCGGAACCAACACGGCCTCCGTGATGACCGGGATCTCGGAGGCTCTGGTCGCCACCGCGGTCGGACTCTTGGTGGCCATTCCCGCGGTGATGGCGTTCAACATCTTCCAGCGGTTGCTCAAGCGCGTGATCGGTCGCTCGAATGCGCTGGGCAATGCCATCGCTTCGGGGCTTCATCTGCGGAACGGGAGCAACTGATGGCGGGCGCGGCGGTGGACAACGAGGACGAGGCGATCACCGGGATCAACGTGACCCCGCTGGTGGACATCACGCTCGTGCTGCTGATCATCTTCATGGTGACCGCGAGGTACATCGTGAAGGAGACCATCGAGGTGGAGCTGCCCCGGGCGGCGCACGGTGGCGAGACCGTGCAGAAGACGTTCGCGGTGCTGGTGACGCGGGAGGGCAGGTCGTTCCTCAACGGCGTTCCCGTCGACGACGAGGCGCTGGTGTCCGAAGTGCACAAGGCGCGCGCGGCGGGCGAGGACGTGCAGGCGATCGTCGGCGCGGACAAGAACGCGACGCACGGCACGGTCACGCACCTGCTGGACCTGCTCAAGGGAGCCGGAGTGACGAAGTTCGCCATCCAGATCGAGAAGCAGCAGTAGGGCGGCATGCAGCGTCGAGCTTCCAGAGTGCTCCTGCCGCTTGGGACGTCGGTCGCGTTGCACGCGGCGATCGCCGTCTTCATCGTCGCCCTCGCGGTTCGACCGAGACCGATTCCGCAGGTGCCCATCCAGATCCTGGTCGTCGACGTGCCACCCGCGACAAAGGCGCCGGAGCCGCCGCCGAGACCGGTGCCGATGAAGGTCGCTCGCGCTCCGCGCACGCCTCGAGCCCTGCCGCCGCCGACCCCCACTCCTTTGCCGCCGTCGAGCACTCCGTCGCCGCCGACCAGCGAGGCGCCGCGAAGCATGCAGAATCCCGTCGTGATCACAGGAATCACGATGGAGAGCACGTCTCAGGGCGGCGCGTTCGTGGTGGGCGCCGGGAATACGTTGCGAAGCGCGCCGGAGAAGGTGGCACGCGATCCCCAGATGGTGAAGCCGTACAAGGCAGACCAGTATGCCACGGCGGCACAGGTCAACGAGCTGCCGCGGCCGCTCAACCGCGATGCCCTGAACCTGCGCAAGTACTACCCGCCGCAGGCGCGGAAGAACGGCTTCGAAGGCGACGTGGTGCTGCGACTGTTGATCGACGCGGACGGCAGCATCGCCAAGGTGGACGTCGTCAGCGATCCCGGAGAGGGCCTCGGCCCCGCGGCCGCACAAGCGGTTCGCGAGCTGCGATTCTCACCCGCCAAGGTGAACGGCGTCGCTGTTGCCACGACCGTCCCCTTCACGATTCACTTCACGCTCGATTGAGCCGCCTCGTGCATCTTCGATGCGTCGGCGTGTGGCCCTTCTAGGCGGCGGCCGACAGGGATTCCCTGGCCAGCAGCGCCGCCCCGACCACTCCGGCCTGTTCGCCCAATTCGGGGGCAGAGATCTGCAGCACGGCGCGCGAAGACTTCGTGGCGTGCGCCTCGACTCCAGAGATGGCTGCCCGGGTCATGCGCGGCGAGCCGAGGAGGACCCCGCCGCCGAGCAGGAGTCGCGCCGGGTTGAGCATGGTGACGAGGTTGGCGAGAGCGATCCCGAGGAGCCGCCCTGCTTCGTCGAGCAGCCTCGTCGACAGCTCGTCTCCCTCGTGCGCGGCCTTCTCCATCGCGGAGACGGTCATCTTGTCGGGCTCGCCGACGAGGTCGAGCAGCTTGCGGCCGACGGCGGGATAGCGCTGACCCCCAGCGCGCGCTGCGGCCATCGCGATGCGCAGGTCGTCGCGAGCCCAGGCAGCGAGATTCTGCCCGCCCGCATAGGCCTCGAGGCAGCCCCGCTGCCCGCAGGAACAATTGCGCCCGTTGGGGACGACCTGGATGTGACCGAGCTCGCCGGCAGCGCCGGCGGCGCCTTCATAGAGCTTGCCGGCCATGACGATCCCGGCGCCGATGTTGCTTCCGACGAGAACGACGATGAGATCGTTCGCGCCCCGTCCAGCGCCGACCGCGCGCTCGCCCCAGGCAGAGACGGAGAGCTCGCTGGCGATCCACAGCGGCGTCCGCGGAGTGCGCGCCTGCAGCAGCTTGATGAACGGGACGTCGCGCCAGCCGAGGGTCGGCGCGCTGCGCACCAGGCCCTGCTCGCGGTCGATGAGCCCGGCAACGCCGAGCCCCATCGCCTTCATTTCCGAAAACGGCATTCCGGCGGCGCCGCACGCCGTCTTCGCCGCTCGCAGCACCGCCTCCGCCACCTGCGGAGGCTCCTTGGAGAGCAGGCGGTGCTTTTCCTGCCCGAGCACGTGGCCTGTGGCATCGACCACCGCGGCGCGCACATTCACGCCGCCCAGATCGACGCCGAGGTACAGCTCGTCGCGCTTCATGACAAGGCGGTGATCCTAGCAGGCTTGCGGTCACTCGCGCGAGTCAGGCCAGCTCTTTGCGGATCTCCTGGACAGTTCCTTCGATCAGACGCTGGATCTCGCGCAGCTTCGCCTCGCTCGTCGCTTCCCAGCGGAGCACCAGCAGCGGCTGCGTGTTCGAGGCGCGGACGAGCCCCCAGCCACCGTCGACGACGAGGCGGACGCCGTCGACTTCGATGGTCTTGCCGTGCTTGCGCAGCCGCTCTTTCGCAAGCTCGACGGCGCGGAACTTCTTCTCCTCGGGGAAGTCGAAGCGGATTTCGGGAGACGCGTAGGTGCGCGGGATCCCGTCGAGCATCCGGCTCAGCGGCCGGCCATCGCGCGCGACCAGTTCCAGCAATCGCGCGGCCGAGTAGATGCCGTCGTCGAACCCGAAGTAGCGATGGCGGAAGAAGATGTGGCCGCTCATCTCGCCAGCGAGGAGCGCGTGCTCTTCCTTCATCTTCGTCTTGATCAGCGAATGGCCCGCCTTCCACATGATGGCGCGCCCGCCGTGCTTCTCGATGTCGTCGTAGAGGGTCTGCGAGCACTTCACCTCGCTGACGATGGCGGCGCCGGGGCGCTCGGCGAGCACGTCGCGGGAGAAGAGGATCATCAGCTGATCTCCCCAGAGGATGCTTCCGTTGTCGTCGATGGCGCCCACGCGGTCCGCATCGCCATCCCAGGCAATGCCCAGATCGGCCTTGCAGTCGGCGACCTTCTTCTGCAGGTCGCGCAGGTTCGCCTCGACCGTCGGGTCGGGATGGTGGTTCGGAAAGGTGCCGTCGAGGTTGCAGAACAGCTCGATGACGTGGTGACCGAGCGCGCGAAGCAGTCGCGGACCCACCAGCCCGCCGGTGCCATTCCCCGCGTCGCACACGACGCGCAGCGGGCGCACGGTCATTCCCAGGGACTCGACGATGAAGTGGATGTAGGGCGTGATGATGTCGTGGTCGGTCAGCCGCGCGCTTCGTCCACCGTCGCGCGCCTCGGCGACGCGGCGCTTCAGCTCCTGCACTTCGGGCCCCGCGAGCGTGCTCTTGCCGATTCCGACCTTGAACCCGTTGTACTCGGGCGGATTGTGCGAGCCGGTGATCATGCAGAGGCCGTCCACGGGAAGCACGTGCGCTGCGAAGTAGGTGACCGGCGTCGGGACGATGCCGATGGAGATCACGTCCACGCCGTACGATCGGACGCCGCGCGAGAACGCGCTCGCGAGACCCTCGCTGGAAAGGCGGTGGTCGCGCCCGAGCACCATGCTCTGCGCTCCCGGGTTCTTCTCCAGGAGGTACCGTCCAAACCCGCGCCCAAGCTGTTCGGCAAACTCCGGCGTCAGCTCGTTCGCAACGAGCCCGCGGATGTCGTACTCGCGGAAGACATGCATCGGGATGGCCATGGGCACTCCGCTCCGAAGAGACGGCGGACTGTACGCGCGGAGCGGTAGCGGGACAACCGCATCAGCCCGGACGGCGGTCTCAGGTCAACGTGATCGCCGTCACGTCACTGGCAGTTCATTGATGTGTTCGACGAGTTGCAACTGTCGAACCCCACGCGTGGCCAAGTACTCCCCGCGAGCGGGACGAGAGGTCCGGTCGAGTCGGTGATTACCGCATAGATCTTGCCCGCAAGCGTACCGAAGTAGAGCACGCCGTTGGCATCGATCGCAGGCTCTGTTCCGACGCTGTCCAACCTCGTGTCCGTTGGGACGCTCGAGATCGCTTGCGTCGAACTGCCCTGGAAGCTTGCGGACCAACTCGGCGCAAGCGACGGTGTATTCGAGGAGACGGTCAGGGGAACAAGCTCGAGATTGGCATCTGCACTGAAATAGATGACTCCGTCGGCCCCCAATGCTGGAGCCGATACGTTCCCGATCTTGCTTCCCGGGCTCGGCCCCGTTTGCCACGCCCACGTCTGTGTCGGGTCGGCTGTTGCAAATGCGCGAAGATGACCGTCGATGCTGTTGGGAGCTCCGAAGGCGTAGGTGCTGCCAACG
>VBKI01000042.1 GCA_005879535.1 Deltaproteobacteria bacterium
CATACTTGCAGAACAGGCGATGGATGTTCTTCTTCCCGAACCGCACACACCGGGTCTCCATGCGCTGGCGCTTGACCGTTTTCTTTTCGGGACGGCCTATTCGACTACAGTTCGATGCATGCGGTCGTCGGACCCCGCGCCCACTGCGCTCGACCGCCATCTCCGTCGGGTCTTCGGCGACAACGACCCCACCGGATTCGGATCCGGTTGGGTCGCCGGGGTCGGTTCATTGCTCGGCGGCGCGCTCGGATTCTTTGCTGTGCTCTGCTTCCACTTCCCACAGATCCTCACCGCGCCCCTCCTGCGATCGCGCTACCCGGTCGCGCTCCTGCGCGGAGCACTGCAGACGGTCTTGATCGCGTCGGTGTTGCTGGGACTGTTCAACGTCGCCCGCCGCCGTCGCAAGGTCCTGGGGCTGACGGGCATCTTCCTGGCAGTCGCGGCGATGGCGCTGGGCGGCGCCGGCGTGCCGCTGCCCGATTCGGTGGACACGAAGTTCGGCCTGGGCCTCGAGTGGTTTGCGATCAACCTGCTCGTGCTTGCGCTCGTGTTCGTGCCGCTCGAGCGAGCGCTTCCCCAATGCCGCGAACAGCGGGTCTTCCGGCCGGAGTGGACCACGGACGGCGCTCATTTCCTGATCAGCCATCTGCTCGTGCAAGCGTTCAGCTGGGCGGCGCTGTTTCCCTCCCGGTTGGTCCGGGACACGCTGATCCCGGCGAGAGATTTCGCGCTGCTCGGATCGCTGCCGCTGCCGGTCCAATTTCTCGCGGTGCTGGCGCTGGCCGATCTCACCCAATACTGGATCCACCGCTGCTTTCATCGGCTCCCGTTCCTCTGGCGCCTCCACGCCGTCCATCATTCGAGCATGGCGATGGACTGGCTGGCGGGCTCGCGCATGCACCCGCTCGACGCGCTGGCGACCCGCGCGGGCGTGATGACGGTCGTGGTCCTGGCCGGCGCGTCGCCCTCGGCGGTGGCGCTCTACCTGGCCTTCGTCTCCTTCCATGCGGTCTTCATCCACGCGAACTTCGGCGCCGGTCTCGAGTGGCTCGACCCCTGTCTGGTGACGCCCCGCTACCACCATTTCCACCACGCGACGGAGGCCGAGGCGATCGACAAGAACTTCGCGGTCCACCTTCCGGTGCTCGACCGCCTGTTCGGGACGCAGTTCCTGCCCGAGACTCGCTGGCCACGAGCCTACGGCGTGTCCGACGGCCCCGTGGCCAGGACGTACCTCGCGCAGATTCTCGACCCGCTTCGCAGGTAGCTCGCGGCACCGCCGCGTTTGCCTGATTGATCAGGAACGTCGCGTCCTCCAGCAAGAGCAGCCCCGCTGCCACCAGCATCGGAACCGATCGGAGCCGGTAGATCGACGGATGTGCATGTCGGGACCTCGTTGCACTGCTTCCCGCAGCTGAACCCCCGCCCACGTTCGAGGAGCTCGAGCACAACCTGCCGCGCGCCTGCCTCCCGGTGTCGCTGCGACAGAGCTGAGCCCGGAGAGCACGACGCCAGCCCCACTGATCGCAGAAGACGAAAGGACCGGCGTCAGGCGCGTCGCCGTGAGCTCGATCGCGCCTGCGGCTTCCCCTCCACAGCACCCACCGCGAGCTTCCTGAGCTTCGGCGTAGCCACCGTCAGATACGCCTCACGCGCGAGCGCGGCGACCGCATCCCAATCGGGACCGGTATCGAGAACTACGCCCACCCACCCGCTCACGCCCACGTACGGAGGCCGGAAGAAGCGCTCCGGGTCGGAGCCGATCAACGCCTCCTGTGCACCGAAAGGCTGGGGCAGCCAGACGGCGAGGTGAGTGGCGCCGTGATGATGGTCGTCGAGCATCGCGAAGACCTTGCCCTTGCCTGCGAACCACGTCGGCTCGCCGTGCGAGAGCTTCTCGTTGGCGTCGGGAAGCGCCATGCAGATCCGCCGCAGCCGCCCGATGATCCGATCTCCCGCGGCGCTTCCGCGACCCGCGCCGTGAGATGCAGCGCGTTGCTTTCTTTCCTTGGTCCCCATCACGCTCCGGTCAAATAGGTCCCCGCCGCGACGGGGTGGGCGCGCTCTCGGGATTCTCGAGCGCGTCCGGCGACATACCCGCTCTGTCGAGCACCTTGCGCGCGACGAAGACAGGGAGCGCGTTCCCAAGCGCCAGTGCGATCCCGTCGGAGGGACGTGCGTCGATACGCGAAGTGCGCTGGCCCACCTGCACGAACACGCTGGCGATGAATGCCTCGCCACGGATCTCGTCGACCTGCACGCGCACGATCTTGCCTCCCAGCTCGCGAACGATCGACTCCATCAGGTCATGGGTGAGCGGCCGCGGGTAGTGCTGTTTCGTCAGACGGAGCTGGATGGAGAGCGCCTCCGTGCCACTGATCGCGATGGGCAACGCCTTGCTCCTGGTGGAATCGATGAGAACCACCGCGGCGCCGCCTCCGCGCAGCGGCAGTACCCCGCCCACTTCCATCTCGATCGGATCGGGCGCGCCGGTTCCCAGGCACAGCATCCCGACGAGAACCACCAGGCCGCGAGCGCCCATGGCAAGCCTCCTCGCACTCTTATAAACCGCGCTCGATCCTGGTGCCGGTAGCCGCGCATCTACGCCTCGAGCTGCAATTCTTTATTCGGCATGAAGATCCTGCGCTCGGACGACATAATGGGCCGGACATGGCGACCATCCACCTGCCCACGGCGCTGAGAAAGTACTGCGGCGGGGCCGCGGACCTGCCGGTCTCGGCAACGACGGTGCGGGCCGCTCTCGAGGAGCTGGAGCGAAGCCACCCATCTCTCCACCGCAATATCTGCGACGAGACCGGCGCGGTGCGCCGCCACCTCAACGTCTTCGTCAATTCCGACCACATGCGCGATCGCCAGGGGCTCGACACGGCGCTCGCGCCGGGCGATGTAGTCACCATCCTCGCTGCCGTCTCAGGAGGCTGACCGTGCCGGACCGCGTGCTCTTGACCATCGGGACCAAGAAGGGCCTTTTCGTCGCGCAGGCGCCCGGCTCGCGCGGCAAATTCGCGCTGCGCGGGCCGTTCGGGCCCGGCGTGGACGTCTACGCCTCGCTCATCGACACGCGCGGCAGGAGGCCGCGCATCTACGCCTCGAGCTGCAATCCTTTCTTCGGCATGAAGATCCTGCGCTCGGACGACCTGGGCAAGACCTTCGAGGAGACGAAATCGTTCCCCGCCTTTCCCAAGGAGGACGGGCGCGCGCTGAAGAACATCTGGTCGCTCGAGCCGGGATCGGACGAGCAGGACCTGTGGTGCGGCGTCGAGCCGGCCTCGCTCTTCCGCAGCCGCGACGGGGGCGACTCCTGGGAGATGGTCGCCGGCATCAGCAACCACGAGCACGCGCGAAAGTGGCAGCCGGGGGCCGGCGGCCTCTGCCTGCACACCATCCTGCCCGACGGAGAGCGCATTCATCTCGGCATTTCCACCGGCGGCCACTATCTCAGCGAGGATGGCGGGCGCACGTTCGCGCCCTCCAACAAGGGCATCGGCGTCGGGTTCGCTCCCGATCCTTTCCCCGAGTGGGGCCAGTGCGTGCACAAGATCGCCCGCCACAAGGACGCGCCCGGCCGGCTCTACTTGCAGAACCACGGCGGCTTCCCCGATCGCCCGGGCATCGGCGTGGTGCGCAGCGACGACCACGGCCGCACCTGGCGCTCCATCGCCAAGGGGCTGCCCTCCGATTTCGGCTTCCCCATCCTCGTGCACCCGCACGAACCCGACACGGTCTTCGTGCTGCCACTCGAGCCGATGACGCGTACCTGCCCGGGCGGATCCCCCGCGGTCTGGCGCAGCGAGAACGGCGGCGGATCCTGGAAGAAGCTAGCGGGCGGATTCCCCCAGAAGGAAACCTTCTTCACCGTGCTGCGCGACTCGATGGCCATCGACGAGATGAAGTCGCCCGCGCTCTATTTCGGCACCACCACCGGCCAGCTATGGATGGGCCGCGAGGGCGGCGAGAAGTGGAGCTGCCTCTTCGAGTCACTCCCGCCCATCCACAACGTCAAGGTCGCGGTGGTGTAGTTGTGAAAGGGCATCAATCCCGCGACATCGCGAAAGCGACAGTGCGAATGAAGCTCGTTCGAGGACAGCGAACCCAATGAGCAAGAAGAAAGCCAGGGGAATCGATGGCGATGCCTTCCTGGCTGCGCAGCTCTCCGACCCGCGCGTGCGCCACCATTTCGAACAGCGGCGCATCGTTCACGAGGTTGCCGTCGCAGTCAGGGGCATGCGCATGGGCGCGGGCCTCACCCAGGCCCAGCTCGCGACTCGGATCGGGACAAGCCAACCCACCATCGCGCGCCTTGAGAAGGGGCTCGACGTCCGCACGCCGCGTTGGGACACGCTACAACGCATCGCCAGGGCACTCGGCCGTCAGCTGAAGCTGAAGTTCGCCGCGCCGAGCGACGACGGTGGGCTCGTCGAAGTCGAGCAGCCATTCCGCCTGTACCGAAAGAAGGGCGCCGCTGCCACGGCCGCCTCGCGCACCCATCGTTCAGGCGGTTCAGTTCGCCGCGCCTGAAGCCCGCAGCAGGAGCTGCGCAGGCGGAGCAAGCGATGCACGTCAGCGGCTCCGGGATCCCAGGCGGCCTGCACGGCCTCGAGGAGGTAGAGCATCGGCAGCTCGTCGAGCATCTGCAGCTCGAAGCGGAGCGTCGCGTGGAAGGCGATACTCCCGAGCCCCACCAGCACCAGCAGGGCGAAAGCCACCCGCACCTCCCGGGCAAAGGTCTGCCGTGAGAGCCCCAGCGCCGGCGAGGACCATCGCCAGGCTGGAGATGTGTTGAACGTCTCGCAGACCCACGGGAGGAGCGCGTAGTTCTGCTCGCACCAGTCGGCGGCCGCGGTGTCGGACAGCGGTAGACGGACCTTGTTCGATTCGAGGAGGTATCCGCGTACCACCTCTGGCGGGTGGAACCAGCCTTCGAGCCCCGCCCACCTCAGGGAGCCAATTTTCCACCGACGTGCATCGTCGGCCGGTTGTCCGGCGCTTTCGTTCCGTGCGCCTTCGTCCGTCGTGTTTACTGCACCGGCACGACGGGAGTAGGCGGACCTCCCGTCGCGCCGGGCTCGTAGTGCGACCGAAGCCCTCGGTTATTTGCAAAGATCGGGCTTCGACTTATCGGACTTCGACCAGCGCGCATCCTTCGGGTCGTATACCAGCGCCTTGATATACTCGTTTGGGTCGACCATCCAGCGGGGCTCGGGCCGGTCGCTCTGAGCGACGTTCATGAAATCCAGTTGCTTCAGGTACGCGATCTTGAACTCGAGCGACGATGTCGGGAGCGCCGCATTGGTCTGGTGGATCGGGACGTAGACCTTCGGATGGATCGCCAGGTTGTACAGGACCACGTCGCGCATGCCGTTCGTCGGATATCCCAGGCTGACCATCGAACCGAACTCGACGTCAGTCGAGGGCAACGAGCGCATGATCTCCGTGAGGTGTTGCCCGACCGCCGGCCCCCAGCACCTGTCGAGCCCGCAGCCTTCCTTGAGCGCGCCGGTGGTGTTGTGCCAGACGAACGCGAACCGGTTATCGCCGCGCATGACGAATTGGTAGAAAATGCTGATGGGTCCGCCCGGTCCGCGCGAACCGCTCGACGGATACGATAGCGCCGTCCCCGGCGGATACATTTGCGGATCGCGCGCGTCGGCGACGTTGAGGACCGGAGCGATGGGGAAATCGTGGTCCGGAGGCGTTGTCGTGGAGTGCAGGTGCCTGAACGCGATGATGCAGGCGACCGGCTCGAGCTGCGAGAGCGTCAGGATCTCCGCACCGGGCGTCGAGCCGGCGGTCGTCACGTCGTGGCACGCGACGGTGGAGACGGGGATGAGCCGTGCGGCGAAGAGACTTGCGGCATCCGCTTGCATCGCGTCGCAGGTTTCCTCCGATGCATAGATGGGAATGCCGAGCTTGCCGGCGATGTACGCTGCATTGTCGGCGTGATCGAAGTGCCCGTGTCCGAGGAAGATGGCTTCCGGGTTGAGCTTCACCAGGTCTTCGACGACGAACGGGGTCCGCCCCGGCGCCGTTTCGGCGCGATGGACGTAGGAGTCCAGCAGGACCACTCGCCCGTTTACGGACGCGGCGACGCTCGCGTTCGTGATCCAGGAGAAGACGACCTTCTGCTTATCGACTTCTCCCGAGCGTGCGTCGACATTCTCCGCGCCGAAGAAGAGCTGGCGCGCTTTGACCAAGTCCGCGGTCCCCGGAGGCGCCGCGCCAACCTGGTACGAGAACGACGAGACGAGCATCATTGCGATGAACCCGATCAAACGAGGCATCTTTCCGCTCCTGTTGTGTGATGTGCTCGGTCGCGAAAATGGCTGCTCTTGCGTAAATCGTTGCGCCCATACACCTTGGCGAACTGCGCCGCAAGAACGATTGGCCAAGCAACACGTCGTTCAGCAACGCAGAGCGAAGCGCGGAGTCTCCATGTTGCGGACCGTGAAGTCGGAGAGCTTGCCGGCTCGCTTTGCGGCGCTCGTGCTCGCCGTCGGAGTTCGCCATTTGGCTGTCGCCGGTCAAACGGGATCGTCGCCGCGACGCAGCCGAGCGAGTGGAGGGAAGGCGGGTTATCCGTCTTTCGTCTCTAGGGGACTATTTCTTTGCCGTTGACAGCGATTTCTGCCGCGCCGTGGGTTTCGCAGGAGCAGGAAGGACGGATAAGCGCAGTTCGGTCCCCTCACCTCTTCCTCGCTCCTCCTGACCACGCTATCAGAGCGCGGCAGCGCGGCACTACGGTCCCACTACGGTCCCCGCGCACGGTCCGCCGCGCATGGCGGGCGAGCTGTTCGGTCGCATGACGAGCCGCGTGGTGGACACGTTCGTGAAGGGGAAGGCGCGGGCGGGGTGCACTAGCTGCTCGCCTCACGGAAGGAAACGCGCGCGAAATCCGAGCACGAGCCACTCGTGCAGCCTCTCGTCGATGTCGATGGAGCCCGCGTTGGAAAAGGCTTCTTTGCGAAACGTCGCGAGCGAGAACGTTACCACCGGGCCCAGCTTGATCACCGGAGACGCCGAGGACACGGTGAAATCGATCCCTGTCTGCAGAATGACGAATTCGAAGCCGTGGAGCATGCGGTCGTCGTTCCCGGTGGAAAAACGCTGCGAGAAGGAGAGCCATTCGTACCCGAATCCGAGTCCGAACCACGGGTCCACGAGCACTTGCCCGAGCGGATGGAGCTGCACGTTCCCGCCGACGCGGAAGCCGTGGTCGGAGCAGTCGCCCGTCTCGCAATACGCCCGGGAGATGACGCTGTAGCCGCCGTAGACTCCGGCGTAGACGTGCGGATCGAACCGGTACCCGAGGTCTACCTCGATCGGAATGGCGTGCTCGACCCAGGTGCTGAACGGAACCCCGCTTCCGTAACGGTCCGCTCCGGCGTCTCCGAGCGGGATGGCGTAGCCCACGCGCGCTCCGAACTCCACGCCGTCTCCCGCGCCCCGCGCCGCGAGCGGCGCGAGCGCGATCGCGATCAGCACGCCGGCGTTTTGCATTTGGTTTCCCCTCCCGGAGCGACGGCTCCGCCTGAGACTTGCGGCGGCGTGCCAGGAGCAAGGATGCATAAGCGCAGTTCTGTCTCGTCACCTGCTCCTCGCTCCTCCTGACCACCCTATCAGAGCGCGGCAGAGCGGCACTACGGTCCGCCGCGGTCCGCCGCGCATGGGACTGAAAATCCCCGTGTCGGTGGTTCGATTCCGCCCCTGGGCACCAATTCCGGGGACTTAGCTGTTCTATGTTCGTGCAGCGTCTCTGGAAATTCCGTCGATTTCGGTTCCAAGTGATGCATTACCGATGCAGTCCGGAACGGCTGCGCGCACGTGCAAGAGCAGGCGCCGACTGAGCTCTTCCGGAGAGAGCTTGCCGTACACCCGTTCCAGCATGCTTGTGTCAGCGTGCCCGAATCATCGGCGCGATGATCTCGTCCGGCAAGGCGGCGATCCGCATGCAGCGGCCGTAGGTGCGGCGCAGGTCGTTCGGTGAGCAGCGCTCGATACCCGCGCGCGTGCAGGCCTCGATGAGGTCGCGGCGCACGTTGGTCCAGGGCGGGAAGAGCAGGTCCTGGCCGAGCGCGTGTTCGGCGGCGTAGCGGAGAAGGCTGAGGAGCGCGGGATGCGCGACGACAAAACGGCGGTCGAGCGTCTGCCGCTTGGTACCACGCAGGTGCACCCAGCCGGTTCGAGCGCTACCTCGCTTGCGGCACCCTCGCCCACGGCTTTGCCCCCGTGCGCTGCACCCCGTGCGGCGACGAGATGCTGGTCGCCTTCTCCTGCAAGGGCCGGGGGTTTTGCCCCTCCTGCACCACGCGCCGCATGCAGGCGGACCGCGACGCACCTGTTGGACTGCGTGCTGCCCCACGTCCCCATGCGCCAGTGGGTCCTCTCCCTGCCCCGAGCAGGCTGCAGGGGAACGAGACGGTGGCGAAGCTCGGGAGCGCAGCGTTCGTCGAGGGAATGACGCTGGAGGTGGCGCCCCCTCCAGGCGAGTCGCAAGCGCGAAGTGACTCTGGGGAGTCCCTTTGGTTTGCGCGGAGTCCGCTTCGCGTGCGTTGTGCCGCCGCGATAGCGCGCCGCGGTAGACAGGCGTATGTAGACGAGGTCCACGCAAGCGAAGGTTACTCCTCGAGCCAGCCGTGAGCCTGACCGGTCATCTGATCGCCCCGCACGGCGGTACCCTCGTATCGCTGATTGCCTCTGACGCACGTGCCGCAGGACTCCGTGCTGAATCCCAAGCGTGGCCTTCCTGGGACCTGACGCCGCGTCAGCTCTGCGACCTGGAACTGCTCCTGAACGGCGGGTTCTCACCGCTGTGCGGTTTCATGACGCGTCCTGATTACAATCGCGTCTGCAGCGAGATGCGGCTTGCGGACGGCGCGCTCTGGCCCATGCCGGTGACGCTCGACGTGAGCGAGGCGGTGGCGCGCGATCAGCGCGTCGGATCCGAGCTCGCGCTCCGCGACGCCGAGGGCGTCATGGTCGCCGTCCTCCACGTGGCTGATGTCTGGCAATCCGACCGCGCCGCCGAGGCGCAGGCGGTTTTCGGGACGACCAGTCTGACGCACCCAGGTGTCGCCCATCTGTTGGGCCAGCCAGCGGATTGGTACGTGGGAGGCAAAGTCGAAGGTCTGCAGCTTCCCGTCCACCATGACTTCCGCTCCCTTCGTCTCACGCCGCAAGAAGTGCGCGCCGAGTTCACTCGCCGCGGCTGGCGGCGGGTCGTCGCGTTCCAGACGCGCAATCCGATGCACCGGGCGCACCAGGAGCTGACGCTGCGCGCCGTCAAGGAAGCGCAATCCAATCTCCTGATCCATCCGAGCGTGGGAATGACGAAGCCGGGGGACGTGGATCACTACACGCGCGTCCGCTGCTACGAGGCGCTCATCCCGACATACCCGCCGCACACAGCCATGCTGTCGCTCCTCCCGCTCGCCATGCGGATGGGAGGTCCACGCGAGGCGTTGTGGCACGCCATCATCCGGAAGAACTATGGCTGCACGCATCTCATCGTCGGTCGCGACCACGCGGGGCCGGGCAACGACGCTGACGGAAAGCAGTTCTACGGCCCCTATGATGCGCAGGACCTGCTTCAGCGTCACGAAGAGGAACTTGGCATTTCTGCCGTGCGTTTCCGCGAGATGGTGTACGCGCCATCCCTCGATCAGTACGTCCTCGAGGATCAGATTCCTGCGACAGCCGAGGCGGTGAACATCTCCGGCACCGAGCAGCGACGGCGGCTCCGGCTGGGCCTCGAGCTGCCGCACTGGTTCACTTTTGCTGCTGTGGAGAGAGAGCTGCGCCGATCGAATCCGCCGCGGTCGCGGCAGGGTTTCACCGTGTTCTTCACCGGCCTCTCAGGCGCCGGCAAATCGACCATCGCCAACGTCCTCCTCGTGAAGCTGCTCGAGATGGGCGGCAGACACGTGACGCTGCTCGATGGCGACATCGTGCGGAAGAACCTCTCCTCCGAGCTCGGATTTTCGAAGGAGCACCGCGACATCAACATCCGGCGCATCGGGTTCGTCGCCGCCGAGATCACGAAGAACGGTGGCGTGGCAATCTGCGCCCCCATCGCTCCTTACGACGCCGTGCGAAAGGAAGTGCGGGCGATGATCGAGCCGGAGGGCGGGTACGTGCTCGTCCACGTCGCGACGCCGCTCGCGATCTGCGAGGCTCGCGACCGCAAAGGACTCTACGCCAAGGCGCGCGCCGGCGTCGTGAAGGAATTCACTGGAATCTCGGATCCGTACGAGCCGCCCGCGGATGCCGAAGTCGTCCTCGACACCGCGCATCTGAGTCCGTCCGAGGCAGCGCAGGAGATCCTGCTCTACCTCGAGCGCGAGGGTTTCGTCGGCCCAGTGGAAATCGAAATCAATAGCAGATGAACGTTGTCGTGCAGCCGTACGTGCAGCCTACCGATGGACAGTGCTTCGTCTTCGCGCCCACCGATACCTGCGGCTCCTTCGAGTTCAGCGTCGCCAGCGTCTCAGTCGAGAGCCGCAACTTCTTTGACGCGTTTTTGCGGAGCATGTGTTGTCCCCTTGAAGTGGGGGCATACGCTCGTGCCACCAGCGCGTCAATGCAATCGCAAAACAAATTTGCTCGCCTACTTACGACTTGAGGCACCCGCACGCGCTGCCGCCGATTCGTACAGGCGTTCGAGGAAATCGTAGATCAACAACTCCTGCGCACGCTGCGCCGAGCGGAGCAGCCTGTTGGCGTGCATGTGAACGTAGCTCGTGGCCAGGTCCTCGATCGTGCAGCTCAGGCGTCCTGCGCGCGCGGCATCCTCGAGCTCCGCCAGCACTGGCCTCAGCCGTTCCGAGCGACGGTGTAGAACCTCGATCGCTGGGGCGAGGTCACTCATTTCGTCGCGAGATCGATCGAGGAGAGCTTCGAGCTCACGTCGATGCTTCCGGTATCTCTCGTGGAGCTGGCGCTCGACGCGCCCCACGAACCGGAACTCGTCCGCGGCGGCCTTCCGCATCCGCCCGATGACACGCCGCCGCGCCGGGAGGTCGAGCTTCAGGTCATCGAGGAGCGCGTCGATGCCTCGGAGCGTGAGGCGCCAACGCGCGTCCGATCCCTCGTCGCCAGAGAGGAGAGCAACGATCCCCAGCACTGCCTCGGAGTCGGCGTGGAAGATCCGTTCGGACAGCGCGATTCCTTCGTCACCTCCGTAGCGCTCGACCTCGCGCTCGTAGGTATCGAGCTGCAGCCGCCAGCCGCAACCGTCACCGAGCACGGACGAGGACCGCGCCTCGAGGGCGTGTCGCAGCTCGCCGTTCACGCATCGGGGCTCGCCGTGAAACCGCAACCGGAGATGCCAATCCGGATCGGCGTAACGGACGAAGAACCAGAGATCGAATGCGTCCGCGAACCCGGCCACCAACTCTGCAACGAGGCCCGACAGGACGTGATCGACCGAGGACGTCCCCGCATAGAGCTTCGCGTACAGCCATTCCGATCCGGGCGCAAAACGCCGGACTCCGGTAGGTCGTCGCGGACGCGTCGGCTTGGGCGGCGTAACGGCACGCCGTCGGAGCATCGGGATCACCAACTCGTGAGCGAAGCGGCCTTCGGGTCCGTGCGCGCAGAGCGCGTCAGGCGGAGGCGAGAGCTCGATGAGTGTTGCCGACGTTCGGTCCTTCACCAGATGCGCGAATGCGTCGACGCTGAGCGCGTTCTCGAAGTCGACCGGCAGCGTGTTGTCGGAATCCGCGAGAGCGACGAAACGCGGCAGGCCAAAGTCCTGGCGCAACGCCTGCGCGCGCTGGAATCGATCATTGTTCCGCGCCTTGGCAAGCGACTCGAGGTCTTCGGAACACACGTGCCAGCGCGCGGGGGAGAGGATGACGCGTCCGCTCGTCAGCCGCGGCAGGAATTGCGCACGATCGAACGGCGCCCAGCTCCAGAAGACCCTCCCGCTCGTCGATTGCTCCTGCAGCGATCCGAGGAATCGATACAGGCTGAGGTTTTCCGGTCCGTGGAAGTTGTGCGCGGCGCTGAGGCGCGGCACGACCCTTCGCCCGAGTCGCCTGGATCGCAAAACGACGAGGCCGCCGTCATGTACGGAGACCTGCAAGTCGTCGATCGGCACCTGCTTGTCGAGCGGGACGGCGGAGCGGCCGAGGTAAGGAATCTCGTGCTCGCGAAGGACGGAACGCAGCAGCACGTTGCCGAGGCGCCCCTCGGGCAGATGGACGATTTCGGCGAACACGGCCTCGGGATCGAGCGCTTCCTCGGCGTGCAGGTGGCGAATGAGAGCCTCCGCGAGCGCCGGATCACCGTGGCAGAACCGGCCGAGCATTCGCGCGCCGGACGGGCCGAAGACGCTGTGCACGTGAACACGGAATTCGCCTTGGGCGAGCGCTTCGTCCGACGCAGCAATCACCGTTGCCATCACCGCGAAGGAATCGGGCAGCGGCGGCACAGGAGCGCTTCCTCCGAGCGCCTCGAAATCTGCATCCGCGAGCGCGATCTCTGCTGCGTCCGAATGCCAGGCCTGCTCCAGCTTGCGGAGCAGGAACTGCTCGCGCGCTCCCCACGATACCTTCTTTCCCTCGGCGGCCGGCGGGAACAGGATGCCGGCGAGCAGCGGCGAGGCCTCCGTCGTGAGCGCTGACGAACGCTCGAACCCGATCCCGGATTCCTCGTCGAGCGCCTCCACCAGGGGAACTTCGCGGTCGCCGTAGCGGCGCGCAAACTCGTCAGCGAACTGCCGGAGAGCGTCGCCGCCTGCGTTGGTGCTCCGGTGCAGGAGGGCCACGCCGCGGATGATCTCTCGAAGGACGGCGCCTCCGAGGTGGGCACCGATGACCGGCTTGAACATGTCGACCTGGAACAGACGCGGCAGCTCGACTGTCGCCGGGAGTTCCGCGAGGAGATGCGCTACGCCGAGGTAGCGTTCGGGATCGGCGCCGATGCCGGCGTCATCGAGCGCGTCCATCGCTGCGTCCGCCTCATCGAGCCGCTGCACCACCTTCGCCGCTGCGGGGTGATCGCGCAGCGGCGCGAGCATGGCGTGGAACGGCCTGGAACCCGTTAGCGGGGGAGCCAATTCGGAGACGAGGATCTGGCTCTCGATCAGCTCGTCGACGTACTCCTCCGCCTCGAGGACCGAGGTTTCGTCGTCGACGAGCGCGGCTGCGAGCTCCGGCGGACGGGCGCCGGACGCAGCGCGCTCGAGAGTCGACAACAGGTAATCCGTCGGTTCCACGGCGACGAGATGGTATGTGCGCCCATTTTGGCCGATCCGCGCCTGCGCGTACCGGAGCCGCCCGGCGGCGCGGTAAAGACTGGAGTTCGGGCGAAAGCGCAGGTTCGGCCGCAACGCCGGGTCGCGCGGCAGCGCTTCCGAGAGCGCCAGCAGGTAATCCATGTCGAGCCGGGTGCGCCGCTGGTAGCACCGGCGCGGCGCGAGCTCGAGGCGAGTGCTGCCTGCAAGCGATGCGATCGAGCAGCCCGCGAAAAGACCGAAAGGCGTTGATCGCGCGGCCATCCGCTCGAAGTAGCGCACCAGCGTTCGCTCGACCTTCTGGCCGCGTTCGGAGTCGGGTCGTTCGAACCACTCACCGAGGCTCTCGTGCAGCGACGGCGAAGCGACGAACAGTGCCTCGCGCACCTCGGGCCGGGCGACGATGGCCCGCAGGCGCGCTCGCAAGAGGACGCGATCCTCGGCCAGCGCCGCCTCGACGCGCTCCGGATGAGCGCGCGCCGCAGTCAGCCCCGCGCCGAAAGCGACCAACTCGTCGAACGGCAGCAGCGGCGTGCGCAGCACGGAGAAGTCCGCCGGTTCGAAGTCCGGTCGACTCTCGCGCTCCACGGCTCTGTCCGTCATCGGATGCTCGCCTATGTCAGCGGACGCAGCGAAAGCAGAAATGCACGATCCCAACCCGGCTCGACGTTGCTCGCCGCTGCCAGCAGCGCGAGCGCGATACCGGCGGCACCGTTGAGCAGGCCGGTGTCGTCGATCTGTGTCCCGTCGAATTCGGCGCGGCGATAGCCGGCGATGCCGCCGACGCCGCGGTATTCCAGCGTCCGCTCGATCCAGTAGCGCGCCTCGACAGCGAAGTCGCGCTCCCCAGTGGCCTGGAACAAGCGGTTGTACAGGTGAGCGAGGCCCGCCGCGCCGTGACAGAGACTCGCGTCCACGACACCCGTATGCGGGCGCGGCCGAAGGGCTGCGCGGCGCGCCACCGACAAAGCCACGTCACGCCAGGCGGCCTGGGAAATGGCGCGCGCGGCGAGCAGGACGGCAGTGGCTACTCCGGGATCGCCGTAGCACCACGCGTGGCGCGAAGGCTCGGGGCCGTTCGAGCGATCGACGCAATAGCCGAATGCCGCTTCGTCGGATTGCGGCCCGCCGCGCGCGAGGAGCCAGGAAACGGCGCCGTCGAGCAGCGGGCGTGCCTTCGGCGCCGCGACGCGCGCGGCACAGACGCCGGCGAGGAACGCGATGACGCCGGGTACGCCGTGTGCGAGCCCGAGGTTGTACCACCCGTCGGGATGGCTCTCGCGCGCGTGGGGCGGGAGGAAGCGCACCGGCGTGTGCCATGTGATTCCATCGTTCCGTCGTTCGCCGAGCTCATCGAGCCGGTCCACGATCGCCTCGAGCATCGACGACGCTGCCGGGCGAGGCAGTCGTTCGAGCGCGTAGACGCCGAAGCCCACGAGCCCACTGATCAGATCGTACTCCCCGGACCACGGAGAGACGGCGACCAACTCGAGCAACGCTGCATCGATGTCTTCGTTTGCGTCCGCGGCCGAATCCATCCCCGCGCCTGACAAGAGCTGCGCCGTCCAAGCCACTCCGAGGAAACCTGCGTAGAGCGACGGCGTCATTTCCGTAGAAGCGACCGCATCGATCGCTCGATCGAGCTCTCGCGAGGCGGTGTCATCCGTGCGATGCCCCGGGCTTACGGACGCGGAATAGGCGTGAACCAGCGCGTGTCCGGCTGCGCCGTCAGCGAGCGTTGCATCGTCGGTGGACCGGGCAATGATCTCTTCGATGATCGCGTTGGCGATGTCGAGGGCTCGCCGTGCAATTTCACCGTGGAGCAAAGGTCGCCATTCGCGGACACCGGTGCGGTTGCAATCAGTGAATGCGCAAGGACTCACCCCTCAGCGTTACGCCTCGGCGCCCGCAGATACAACAGGCGAGCCCACTCCGTGCGGACTCACGTCTGATATCCTCGGTAAATGAAGGGGCTGGCGAAGTCGAGTCGATCACGCGCGGCGACGCGCAGCAAGGGAACGACAACGGCCGACACTTTTCCCGTCTTTGTCCTGGGCGCTCCTCGCTCGGGCACGACGCTGGTGCGGTGGATCCTCGATACGCATTCCAGGATTCACTGTCCTGGCGAAACCAGGTTTCTGCTCGCGCTGCGCGACTTCTACGAATCGCCGCATACGGTGCCGAATCTCACGGCGCTGGGGATGACCGAAGCGCGCCTCATCGAGCATCTTCGGGCGCTGGTGCTCGCGATCATGGGGGAGCTGACCGCCAAAGCGGGGAAATCGAGATGGGCGGAGAAGACGCCTTACTATTCGGTTCTGCCGAATTTCATCCGCACGCTGTTCGGCGGGGAGTGCAAATTCATCATCGTCATCCGGCACGCCCTCGACACCGCTCTCTCGATGGTCAACGCGCTCGAGGAAAAGCTCTGGATCCCCGGCTTGCGGATGGTGCACGAGACGGATCAGCAGTTCGGCCTCACCGACATCCCGCTGTTGCGCGCGGCGCGCATCTGGTCCTCTTACTGCGAGCACCTCGATGCGTTCAGAAGCCTGTACCCGGAGTGCTGTTTCGTCGTGCGCTACGAGGACCTGGTCGCCCACCCGAAACGTGTCGCGAGCGGGATGTTCGAGTTCATCGGGGAGAAGTTGGAACCGGGTCTTCTGGAAGCCGTATTCCGGAGCGATCATGGCGGAGGGTTCGGCGACCCGAAGATCCGGCGCACGCGTTCGATCGAGAGCGACCGTACTGGAGATTGGAAGAGTCTTTCTTCGGGGACGTTGAAGGTCGTGTCGCCCATCGTCAATGCGCAGCTCGCGGTGTGGGGGTACCCGAAGATCGGCTAAGTGAGTCGAATTGCCCCGGGGCGGGCCGCCGTGGTCATGGGGCGAGCCGCCACGCCCACGGCGGCCGCGTGCCTCATCTGAGCCCAGGCTGGATCCGCTTCGCTCCGATCCGCGGTTCCAGCAGTTGCAATGCCAGCCCGGTCTGCCCGGATGAACGGCTTGCGCCGCTGATTGCGCGCGCCGCTGCCAGCGACTCCACCATCGGGACTGAAAATCCCCGTGTCGGTGGTTCGATTCCGCCCCTGGCCACCAATTCCAAGGACCAGGCGTTCCACTTCGTCCAGCCGGGACTTGGCGGGCCTTGTCGGGAATGTCAGCCTTGCTTGAACGATGCCGCCGCGGGTCGCGGCGACGGGCAACTGTAGAGAGACCTGTTCGATTGGACGAGGTATCCGCGCACCACCTCGGGCGGATGCAACCAAATGACGTGCGAGGGACCCATCGTCTGGGTCTCGGAGACGGATTCGGAGCGCGAGCCACCATCGATGAGTCCGAGGTAGACGCAGTCGTGCACGTCGCGAGTCACCGTCTTCGATGAGGTTGCACATGCGAACAGGATGACGGCACAGATCAATATGCGGAGCATGGGCGCCTCCCCGCAGAACGGCTTTGAGACAATTCTAACGCCAAAACGGCCAGTCCTCTGGAACGGACCGCCGGTAGACACGCAGCTCAGGCGAAATCCGCGGCGAGGAGCGACGGCAGCTGATCGAGCCGCTCGATCATGGAAACAACGACGCCTGCGGGCGTGGGCGCGCGCTTCCAGTTGAGCCATACGGAGGCGATGCCGGCGCGGCGTGGCGCCAACACGTCGTTGTCCAGGTCGTCGCCCACCATGAGCATCTGGGCGCGCGGAACGGCGAGCCGCGCTACGACGGCGTCCCAGAACCGCGCGTCCGCTTTCTTGAGGCCAAGGTCACGGAAGCAGAAGATCTCCGCCACGAAGGCGTCAAGCGCGACCCGCGCCAAGGCGCGGCGGATCGAGGTGCAATCGGAGATGGTGGCATTGGTGGCGACCGCGATGCGGTAGCGCGCCGCCAGGATCCTCAGGACGACCCCTGCGCCGTCGATGGCGCGCACCTCGGGCCAGAGCGCCATGGGCGTCTCGGCGGGGCCGTCCTCGGACATGAGCGTGTCACCCCAGTCGAACAGCACGCACGCGAGCGCCATGCCTTGAGCATACGTCAGGCGATCACGGTCCACAGCGAGAACGCCGTGGAGATTGTGCTGCGTTGGTTGCGCGCTCGCATTTGGAACGGCGCGTCCCAAATGCGCTCACCGCGGAGTGCACCTCCCGTCCATTGCATCGTGGCACACGGTTCGCTAGCACGCAGCGGATGAACAACTGCGCCATTGCAACCAACCGCACGACCGCGCCGCTGCACCATCTGCGAGGGAACGCCGTCCTGGCGCTCGCGCCTTGTTGCGCCGTTTTTGCTCTGGCCTGCGCGGCTCAGACGCACCGACCCGCTGTCGTTAGCGGCGAGTGCGCTGCCGGCGTCGTTCCGCTCGCGGATCACCACCAGCACCTGGTGAGTCGCGCCGGCCTGGCGTTGCTCTACCCGCAGCCGTTGGACGGGACTGCGCTCCCTGACGAGCTCGCGCGAGTCGTCTCGGAGATCGAATCCCGCTGGAACGACCCGGCAGCACTCGCGAAGCTGATGACGGACGCGGCCGTGGTGCGGACGGCCGCGGGCGCGGGATGGGCGCGCGGCCGTGCGGCCGCCTCTGAAGCCCTTGGCACCCTCTTCGCACGGCCGTACCGGATCACCCCGGTCGCTTTTGGGCGGGAAGGACACACCGCGCACGTGGAAGGCTTTTTCACGCGCGGCGAGGGCACGGCGCGAAAACACTTCGGCTCATTTCAACTCGTGCTGATGCAAGCCGCGGACGGCCGGTGGCGGGTCGACGCGGCAATACCTGTCTTTCCGGGACCGGTCGTGCAAGGGGCCGTGGATGCAAAGCGCCTCGTCGAGCTGCTGGACGAGGCAGGCATCCGCAAGGGCGTGGTGCTCTCCGATGCGTACTGGTTCGATTCGCGGCGTGACGAGCGTGAGCCGGACGATACGGTGCTCCCCAAAGTACGAGCCGAGAACGACTGGACGGCCGCGCAGGTCGCGCAGTTTCCGGACCGGCTCGTTGCCTTCTGCAGCTTCAATCCACTTCGCGAGTACGCACTCGCAGAGCTCAACCGCTGTGTGAAGAGCGGCTCCTTTCGGGGCCTCAAGCTGCACTTCAATACGTCGGGAGTGAACCTGCACAACGCCGATCACCTCTCGCGCGTCCGCCTGATCTTCGAAACGGCGAACCACCTGCGCATGCCGGTGATCCTGCACGCGCGCACGAGGCCGGACTACGGCGCCGAAGAAGCGCGCATCATCCTCGAGCAGCTGGTGGCTGCGGCACCGGACGTGCCCGTCCAGATCGCGCACCTGTGGGGCGGCGAGGCATTCTCCGAGCCGGCCCTGGCCGTCTACGCAGAAGCGGTTGCATCGGGGGACGCGCGGTTCCGGAACCTTTATTTCGACGTGGCGGAGTTGGCCCTCGTCGTGACCGATCGGACCGCGTTGCAGCGAATTGCCGATCGCATGCGCCAGATCGGGATGTCGCGCATCCTCTATGGTTCCGACGGGCCGGAGACCGAAGCCAAGGCGCCTCGCGAGGCGTGGGCGCTCTTCCGTAGTGCGTTACCGCTGACGGATGCCGAGGTTCGCGCGATCGCCGCCAACCTGGCGCCTTATCTCCAGTGACTCAGCGCTTGACATACGCGCCTGCGCACGTGTCGCAGACGTTGCGTTGCACGCCTTCGGATGACAGCATGAGGGGATGCTGACCATCATCCGGAGGCTCGGAAGCTGGCTGGACGACAGGAACCGCGCCGCGGTGCTGGCGCTCGTCGCCCAGGTGGCTGCGTCGGCTCAGCGAGCATCAACCAAAGCGCGAGGTATCCGCGAGGTCCATCGTCCGAACGGCAACCGCCGATGCGCATGGGGCCTGTGGAGACCGTGCCTCCCGCGAGAATCAACGCCGCGTTTCGTTTGCTCACTGTAGGGACAAGCGGCGAACGCATCTGTCGGTGAATCGGATCGTGAGGCTGGCGCGTGCGGAGCGCCTTGTTCTATCCCCTCACCTCTTCCTCGCTCCTCCTGACAAGGTCGGGCATACGCGGGACGCCGCGCTCGTCCCGCGCCCCGGGAATGTCAGAGGGAGCTGGTACCGTGGCGGCATGGGTTGCTACGACCTCTCCACCGGCGAAGTCTGCAAGGGCCTCGACCGGCTCCCCGGGAGCCCGGCCCGCGACAGGATCGAGCTCGCGGCGGCGTTGGTCGGCGCGGTGGCAGGTGTGCGCGCAGAGCGCGGCGGCCTCGAGTTCCCGAATCGCACCAGCGAGGCGTGGCAGCGGCTGGAGAAGCGCCTGGAGGCGCTGACAAGGGTCTCGGCTACCCTCGGCTCGCGCATTCCCCGCATTCGTGACCCGCGGCAGGCCCTCACCATCGCGCGCGGGCTGGACACGCTGTTATGCAACATCACCAGCGGCTACAACGCGCTGGAGCTGGCGATCGGCGATGGCCTCGCTGCCCTGGAGACGGGGCGCCGGGCGATGGACTTGAAGTATTCGAATGTCGGCGATTACGCGCGCGAAGAGCTGGGGATGAACGCCAGCACGGCCGTGAAGAAGGCGCGGCTCTCGCGCAAGCTGCGCGACCGCCCGCTGCTGCGCGAGGCGCTCCGGCGCGCAGAGATCACGCCGCGCAAGGCAGAAGTGATCGCGCCGGTCGCAGTCGGCGACCAGCAGGCGCACTGGATCACGCAGGCGAAGGTGGACTCGGTCCGGGCTCTCCAGAAGGCCGTGAGTGCGCCACGCGATCCCGAAGATGAAGTCCTGATGAGCGCGACTGCCGCCATCCCGGACGGAAAACAGCCCGCGATCCAGGAAGGCCTGCGCTGGGGCGGCATCGTGCTCGGACAGCGCTCGAGGAAGACGCAGCGGGTGGAAGCGTGGGCGCAGGAATACTACGGGGCCCATCCCGCTCCTCCGGAAGATGCGAGCGACGACGCGATGGATGAGGTGCGGTGGCGCAACAAGTGTGAAGAAGAGATGGAGTCTCTCAAGGAACGCCTCGAGCAGGAAACGCGGCTCTGGGCAGATCTCGTGGCCGTCGATCCGCTGCAGGCCGTGGAGTTCAGCGGGGAGATCGATCCCTGGCGGATTGACGCCGAGCTGAAGAGGCTGATGGAGATGCGCAACCGCTGGGATGAGGTCTTCGGGCACATCGCGACGCTCTTCAAGCGGTCCGGCGCCTGGGACCCTCTGGAATTCGTCGACTTCGCCCACTATTGCGAGGAGCGGTTGGGGATGGCCCGGCGCACGGTGATGCAGCGGGTGGCGCTGGAGCGCGCGCTGTTGCGCATTCCGCTCCTGCGACAGGCGCTGCGCGAGGGACGGATCACGTACGAGAAGGCGCGCGTGATCGCCCGTCATTGGGAAGCCGGGCAGGCACAGGAGGTGCGGCCACTGATCGCGATGGCGCAGGCCATGACCTGCGTCGAGCTCCGGGAGGCGCTGACGGTCCAGGCGGAGGGGCAGATGTGCGCACAGGGGATCTTCAGCGTCACCGCCCCGCCGGATGTCTTCGATCTCCTCAAGGAGACGCTCGGGATGGTGCGGGCGCTCGCCAAACGATCAATTTCGCTGGGAATGTGCCTGGTGGAGATGGCGGAGCACTTCGTCGCCGTCTGGAAGGCGCATGTGAAGATGCGAAGGACGAAGCGGATGCGGATCCTCGGCCGCGACCGTCATCGCTGCCAGGTCCCGGGCTGCAGCCGCCCCGCCGCGCACGTGCATCACCTCGAATATCGGTCCCAAGGCGGCAGCAACGACGAGTCGAATCTGCTCTGCCTCTGTGCCGCTCACCACCTCTTCGGCATCCACGAGGAGCGGATGCGGGTCAGCGGGACGGCGCCCGACAAGTTGATATGGGAGTTTGGCGTGCGCCGCAGCTGGGCCGCGACAGCAGTGCCCTGATGCGGACCGCCGACGCTGAACGCTGGCTACTCGAGCTGGCTCCGCTACCGTTATGACTTCCGTGAGTCGCTCTTTCACCGCACGAGCACGATCTTGCCTGTCACCGGAGCGATCGCGGCCGCGCACGGCGACGTGGTGAGCGGCGTCTTGACCGTTGCGGCGGATGGCACCGGGTTCGCGGTGGCCGTTGGTCGTACGTGATCGCCCAACGCGGAGCTGAAACGCGCGAACCAACCCAGATCCCGGACCGCCAGGCTCATCATCAGCACCCACCCGATGGCCAGCGCGACCGGGAACCACGGAAAGTCTCGTCTTACAGTGAGGACCATGGCCAACCCTTCTTTCCCCTCCCTTTGCCATTACGTTCCGGGCCGCTCCTGATTTCAGCCTCACCCGGCGGCCATTGGGTTTCGTGCCACACGCACGGTTCGAGGACGGTCTTCCTCAGCCGATTCGTGCGGGAATAAAGGACCGTTGTGAGAGTCAGTTAGGGATCGGCGGCCGCCGATCTCTACTGTTCGAAGGCAAAGAAGCGCGATACTCAGCCCGCCCGATGACGATCCGCCTGCTGGCGCTGGCCGTCGCGCTCTCCGCCTGCCGAACCGCCCAACCCATGTCCTGGCCAAAGCTCAATCGAGACTTCCTTGCCGACGCCGGTGCGACCTTCAATTTCCGCCTCGGCCTCCCTACTCCGCTCGCCATCACCCGCGACGGCGCGGTGCTCTTCCGGCGCACGCCGCCCCGCGAGTTCGCAGCCGACCTCTACGAGCTCGACACCCGAACCGGCGCAATCAAGACGCTCGCCACCGTTGCCGACCTGCTCGGGGCCGGCGAGGAGCACCTCTCGGACGCCGAAAAAGCTCGCCGCGAGCGCACACGAACGGCTACCCGCGGCGTCGTGGACATCGACGTCTCCGACGACGGACGCACCGTCATGGTTCCGCTCGGTGGCAAGCTCTACCTGATCGATCGCACGACCGGCGCCCGGCGTGTCATCGATCCGCAAGGCGCCGTCTACGATCCGCATCTATCGCCCGACGGCCGGACCATCGCGTTCGTTCGCGACGGCGATCTCTGGCTCGTCTCCGACGGGCCGCCCCGGCGGCTGACGGTCCACCCCGAAGGCATCGAGTACGGCGTCGCCGAGTTCGTCGCGCAGGAGGAGCTCGGCCGGCGCCGCGGGTTCTGGTGGTCACCCGACAGCAAGCAGATCTGTTTCCAGCGCACCGACGCACGCGCGGTGGACACCATCTACGTCTCCGATCCGCGCCATCCCGAGCGCGCGCCTATACCGTTCAAGTACCCGCGTCCGGGCACGGCGAACGCGAAGGTCGACCTGGGCGTCATCGGCGTCGGCGGCGGAGAGCCGAAGTGGGTCCACTACGATTTCGCGCGGTACACGTATCTTGCGGACGTGGTGTGGCCGAAGCGCGGCCCGCTCACCGCGCTCGTCCTCAACCGCGAGCAGACCGACCTCGTCCTCCTCGCCATCGACGCGGCGACCGGCTCCACGAAGCAGCTGCTCACAGAGCACGACGATGCGTGGCTCAACGTGAACGTCGGCGCGCCGAAGTGGCTGGAGGACGGCTCCGGCTTTCTCTGGATGACCGAGGCGAAGGACGCGTGGACGCTGGAACTCCACGACAAGAACGGCGCGCTCGTCCGGCAGCTGACGACGCCCGACCAAGGCCTGCGGGCGCTCGCCGGCATCGCCGACAACGCTGCGATCGTGGAAGCGTCGACCGAGGCGCCGACGCAAGCCGTCTGGCGCATCCCGTTCGACGGCAGCGCGCCGCAGGCGCTCACTCCACCGGACGGCGTCGCGACAGCCGAAGCCGAGCACGACGTCGTCGTCCTCCACGTTCAGCCGCACGAAGGCGGTCAACAGACGTACGCGCTCGCCGGCGGCACACGTCACGAGATTCCGTCCGTCGCCGAGCGGCCGAAACTGAGGCCGACCACGAAGATCGAGACCGTCGACCTCCAGGGCCGCAAGCAGTTCGTCGCCATCACGCGGCCGCAGGCCTTCGACCCGACCCGCCGCTACCCGGTGCTCCTCAAGGTCTACGGCGGGCCGCACGCCGTCACCGTCGTCGACTCACTCGACACGTACGTGATGGACCAGCTCTACGCCGACGCCGGGTTCGTCGTGGTTCGCACCGACGGCCGCGGCACGCCCAATCGCGGCCGCGCCTGGGAGCGCGCGATCCTGCGCGATCTCATCTCGATTCCGATGTCGGACCAGATCGCAGCGCTGAAAGCCACCGCCGAGCGCCATCGCGAGCTCGACCTGTCGCGCGTCGGGATCGCGGGATGGTCCTTCGGCGGCTACTTCTCGGTGATGGCGGTGTTGCTCCACCCCGAGGTGTTCAAGGCGGCCATCGGCGGGGCACCGGTCACCGACTGGGCGCTCTATGACACCGCGTACACCGAGCGCTACATGAGGACGCCGCAAGAGAACCCCGAGGGCTACAAGGCGACAAGCGCGCTCACGCACGCGGCGAAGCTGCAGCGCCCGCTGCTCCTCATCCACGGGATCACCGACGACAACGTCCACTTCGCGCACACGGTCGCGCTGATCGAGTCGCTCTACCTCGCGGGCAAGCGCGCCGAGGTGATCGCGCTCTCCGCCACGCACATGGTTCCGGATCCGAAGCTCAACATTGCGCGGGAGCAGGTGCAGATCGACTTCCTCCGGGAGCACCTCGGGCCGCCGTGAAGCCGGTAGACCGACCGATGTGCGGCCGGGCCCGCGCGGACCCGGCCGTTTCACCAGACGCCAGAACCTACCGCAAGATGCCGCCGGCCTGCGCCTGCGCAATCAGCCGGTCCGCGTCCTGCTGCAACAGATATCCCTGCTTCACGAGCCTCGCCGCCGCGGCCTTCACGGCGTTCACGTAGCCGTCATGCGTCCCGTACCGCTCCTCAATCGACGGCCGCGGATCCGCGGCGGCCCGGTCGCTCTTGTGGTACGCGAACGGCACGTACGTGCCGGAGAGGCTGCAGAGTCCGTCCTCGAACCGCCCCTGCGCGCCCATGTTCCAGCCGGTGTACGTCGCCAGCGGAGCCTGCTCCGTCACCGAGCGGACCCCCGCCAGGTCATTCCCGTCCGCGTCCACCTGCGGCACGCGCACACCGTAGCGGTCCGAGCTCTCGGTGGGCGGCTCCTTTGTGACGACCCCGCTCTCGTCCAGCCCGTTGAACTGCGGGCCGTAATCGCGGACGCCGAGTGGCGTGGCCTTGTGCTGCCACCGCACCGCGAGCCGATTCGTCGGGCTGGCGGGCCCGTCCGGGGAGACGTTGAGGTAACTGTTCGCGGGAATGGTGGGGAAGTTGACCTGCTCCGGCGGGACGAACGTGCCGTCCTTTACCTGCGGGATGTTGCTCGCCGGCGGCTGCCTGCCGTCCTTCACGTAGCTGGTGAACGCGGCCCAGAGCGCGCGCATGGTCTCCGCCTGCGGGTTCGGGTTTTGCTGCTGCTCGCAGTCGCCGAATGCCGGGCCGCTCACGGAGTTGAAGCCCGCCGAACCGTGCTGCGTGCTCGCCATGATGTACGTGTGGATGAAGCCAGGCTCGCCCAGATCGCGCTTCCCGGAGGGATCGGTGAAGCCCAGCGACTGCCGCCCCTCCCAGATCTCGAGCGCCGTCGCGACGTGGAAGATCTTCGGGCAGCTATTCGACTTCAGGCAGCGCATCAAGATGCCGTCGGTCTGACCCGTGATCGAATCGTGCGTCGGCATGTAGCTGAAAGGGAACTCGTACGCGGGATAGAGGTAGTCGACGGTGTAGCCCCACGCGCGGCCCGGCTGCGAGAATCGCGAGTTCATCGGCAGCCGCCCCCCGCCGATGTGCGGATAGGCGCCCTCGAAAACGATGCGCCCCTGCTCGTCCTCGTTGAAGCCGAGATGGATGAACGTGCGGATGCTGCGCCCGCTCTGCGAGCTGCCCTCGACGACGGCCAGCGGCGTCCTGCCGCCGACGAACAGCGGGTTCGCGGTTCCGTCGTCGTCGCGCGCCGAGTGCTTGAAAAACGAGATCACGTCGCGCTCGCCCGCCCAGCCTAGCCCGAGCACGGTCGGGTTCTTCGCCCGGTAGATCAGCTCGTAGAGCACGCCGGGCTGGAAGCCGGCGGGGTAGGTGATCTGGCAGCTCACCCAATTGCCCGGCGCAACCAGCGAGCACCCGCTGAACGACCACTGCGAGTTGCCGATGGGCACGCGCGGGTTGTCGCGGTGGCGCCGCTGCGTCAGCGTCGGCAGGAACCCGTCCGCGGCGGGAGTCTTGTTGTCCTGGCTCACCGGCTCGTAGCTCGCGTGCGTCAGTCCGGTGAAGTGGCTGCTGGAGAGGTTGAGCGTCGTCATCGGCGCGGTCGCGCCGGGGCCGAGCTTGATCTCGGAGCGGAGGATGCCGGTGATTCCGGAGCCGTCCGGGTTCTTCGCCACCGGGACCACCGCCGTGAGACGTCCGCCGCCGGGGAGCACGTCCGGCTGCCAGCCGCTCCACGCCGGCGCCCTGCGGCGTGTTGGCCGGCTCGTTGCCTCCCACCGTGTTCAGGTTGAAAGTGTTCAACCCACCTTTGTTCCCGCGGTTGTGCTGGTTGTAGAAGATCATCCCGTTGCCCTTCGACATGTCGATGGGCTTGATGATGTAGACGTCGGCCGAGTATTCGACCATGCCGCGCTGGTTGCGCGGCGCCAACGCGATGTCCTGGATGATGGAGTTGTGCGGGTCCTTCGGATCGACCTCGCCGTACGCGGTGCCGACCAGCTTCTCGAACTGGCCGACGGAGCCGAAGCTCGCGCCGCCGAAGGTGGGCCTCTCGACGCGGGTGATGACGACGCGGGTGATGCGCGCCTGCGTCGCAGTGGCGGCGGCAAGCAAGGTGCAAAGGACCGGGATCGCTCCTCGACGAATCATGGTGTCTCCTTCTGCGGTGAGCGCGGGGCGCGCAGCATCCGGCATGACACGTAGATGTGGAATCCGGCGTAGGTCGGGACATGCGACCGAGGAAGCGCTCTGCTTGGCAGCTACCTCACGAGAGTGCGAAGGCGGCGGACGATGCGTCCCCCGCCTTGCCACTCGCCAGCCAGAAGCGACGCAACCTAGGAGCCGGTAGACCGACCGATGTACGTGTCGGCCCCCGCCGGTACACTCGAAATGACCGCGGGATTCCGCCCGCGCTCATCGAGGAATTCATGTACCGAGTCGCCCGCCCTCCGTTGTCGAAGCTGATTGCACTGCTCCCGGCCGCCGATCCGCCGCCCACCTTCGATGAGCTCGAGTGCAATCTGTCGCGCGCCTGCGTCCCCGTGACGGTGCGACAGAACGCGAGCGGGAGCCACATCCGCGCGGTGCTCCAGGAGCCGAGCGGCATCCGCCGGTTCAACGTGGAGGTGAACGCAACAGAGTTCTTGCCCAGGTATCTCGAGCTCGCGCGCCTCCGCGGGGGGAACTTCGACGCAGCCTTCGCCAGCCAGTTCTTCGTCTCCGTCAGCTGCAAGCTCGGGCGCGACGTTCTCGACTCGTTGCACGCCCAACTCCGGCTCCTGGCTGCGCTCGCTCCGGAGACGGTCGCGATGCTCGACGTGAATGCGTTCCACGCCAGGACCGGCGACTGGTTGCGGGACGCGGCTTCCGCGAGCGTCCCTCCCGCCCCAACG
>VBKI01000043.1:0-4554 GCA_005879535.1 Deltaproteobacteria bacterium
CCCCGCCCGAGCTGGCGCGGGCGTTGGCCGGTCCGTACGCGTCGACGATGAGGACGCGGCGGCCGGCGCGCTGCAAGTGCCAGGCGGTCCAGGCCCCGAAGACGCCGGCGCCGATCACCGCGACGTCGTAACCGCCGGAGCGGCGAGCGGCCGGCGCGGGAAGCGCGGCCAGTGCGGCGAGCTTCACCAGATCGCGCCGCCGGATCACGGGATCGTCGCGCTGCGCACGAAGGGCGGCAGGAACGCGTTGGGAAAGTCGTCGTGCTGCACGGCGCTCACCTCGCGTTGCCGCAAGCCCGGTCGCCAGAGGCCCGAGCCGCGCTCGCCGGCCGCGCCGCCGGCCCCCTGCGCGACGCACGCATCATCGCACGAAAAGCGACCGCGCGCAGGTGACGGACCACGGGTTCTCTTGCGCAGCCGCGGGGGACCTCCTTTGACCGCGCCCCAACATAGGGGTCCCGCGGTGACCGCTCATACTGCAAGTGAAATCCGGGACCGTGCGTCGGAAAATGAACGCCCGCGTACGTTTTTGCGTCGCGCTTTCAACGCCTTGAGAAATTTCCGTAGGGCCACGTCAGCAAGGCACGTACGACCAACGGGTGACCGCCGTGACGCGAGTCCTGGTCGTCGACGACAACGAGGACTCACGCGCCATCTATTCAGAAATCCTGTCGCTGGCCGGGCACGGTGTCGTCACCGCCGCGGACGGCGAGGAAGCGATCGCGTACGCGCTGCGGATCCCCTTCGATCTCATCATCCTCGACCTCTGCCTCCCCAAGGTCGACGGGATCCGCGTGATCAAGGAGGTGCGCAGCTCTCCCGTGGCGCGGCACACGCCGATCGTCACCGTCTCGGCCGGGGACGAGCTCATGCACAGAGAGGCGCTCGCGGCAGGCGCGGACCTCGCGCTCCGGAAGCCCTGCCTTCCAGACGAGCTGCGGGAAGCGGTGAGAACCTTTCTGAACGCAGACCGCGGCCGTGAACGGGGAGCCGCCCGCGCTCGCACCAAGCGCTCGTAAAATTGTCGTCGCAAGGAGAAGAGGAATCTCACTCCCGCAGCCCGTGGGGAACGATCGCCCACTCCAGCACGTCGAACACCGCCTGGACGGCGAGCGCCATCAGGCCGGCCGGGATGGCGCCTTCGAGGATCAGGCCGGTATCGGCGAGGCGAATGCCGGTGAGGATCGACTGGCCGTAACCGCCAGCGCCGATCAGCGCGCCCAGCGTCGCGGTACCGACGTCGATCACAGCGGCCGTCTTGATCCCCGAAAGCATCGACGGCGCCGCGAGAGGAAGCTCGATGCGCCGCAGCACGGCGCTGGCGGGAAGCCCCAGCGCTTCCGCCGACTCGAGCAATTCCGGCGCGATCCCGGAAAGCCCCGCGTGCGTCCCGCGGAGGATCGGCAGCAGGCTGTAGAGGAAGAGAGCGACGATGGCGGGGCCAGCGCCGATTCCGAGCAGCGGGATCATGAACACGAGCAGCGCGAGGGAAGGGATGGTCTGGATGACGCCGGCCGTGGCGAGGATCGCCTGCCCCAGCCGCGGCCGCCGCCAGGCGAACACGCCGAGGGGCACCGCGAATGCGATGGCGGCGGCCAGCGAAACGGCCACGAGAAACAGGTGCTCGACGGTGCGCTTGCCGATGCGGCGCAATGCGCTTCCTGCCGCCGCGGCCTGCGAGATGCCGAATCTCTCGCGCAGGAAGTCCGAGGCGACCTGCGCCTCGGGAACGCGCTCGAGCAGGGCCCGCGCATTCATCGCCACCATCTCGCGCGCCGAGATCGCGCCTTCCAGACGCGCCAGCGCCTGCGAGGCGGCCTCGGGCAGGTCGGTCCGCTGCAGGAGAACGGCGTCGTACCTGGGGAAGGCGCGGCGGTCGTCCACCAGCACGACGAGGTCACCCGCCTGGATCTCGGCGTCGGTCGAGTAGAGGTCGGTGGCGGCGATGCCGCCCGAACGCAGCGCCCGGTACGCGAGCTCGTGTTGCATGCCGCGCACGTGCGCGTCCGAGAAGCCGTACACCTCGCGCAGGCGCGGCCAGCCGTCGCGGCGGCGGAGGAACTCGTTGGTCAGCCCGATCTCGAGCTCGCGGTGTCGCGCCAGGTCCGACAGCGACCGGATGCCTTGCCGCTCCGACTCCGCCCGGCGCATGCCGATCGCGTACGTGTCCTCGAATCCCAGGCTGCCTCCGGCGCGCAAGCCCAGGCGGGGCAGTGCGCCCGCGAGATCGCGTTTTCCTTCCAGGAGCTCCTCGACGATGGTGCCCGTGTACTCGGGATAGAGGTCGATCTGGCGGGCTCGGAGCGCTTCCCAGAGCACGCGCGTGCCGCCCACCTCCCGGCGGTGCTCCGCTTCGACACCCGCGGACCGCAGCGTCTGGACGGCGATCTCCGCGAGGATCACCGACTCGGTGAACTGCTTGGACCCGATCTGCAGCGCCGCCGCCAATGCCAGCGCAATCATGGCGACCGCCTGTGCGCCTGGACGAATCGTGCGACGAACTCGTCGGCGGGCGCGCGCGCGAGCTCCTCCACAGGCCCCTGCTGCACGATGCGCCCGTCCCGGAGCAGGACCGCGTTGCCGGCGAGGAAGGCCGCTTCGGCGAGATCGTGCGTCACCATCACCACTGTCTTTCCCAGCCGCGCGAAGGCGTCGCGCAGGTCCTGCTGCAGATCGAACCGCGTCATTGGATCGAGGGCGCCGAGCGGCTCGTCGAGGAGCAGGACCTCGGGATCGAGCATCAGCGCCCGCATCAGGCTGACCCGTTGCGCCTGCCCACCGGAGAGCTGGCGGGGAAAACGGCGCAACGCGTCGTGCGGAAGGCGGACGACTGCCGCGAGCTCTTCGATCCGCGCGGCGACGCGCGTCGCATCCCACCGAAGCCAGCGCGCGACCAGCGCGACGTTCTCGTTGGCCCCGAGGTGAGGGAACAGCGCGCCACCTTGGACTACGTATCCGATCTGGCGCCGGATCGGCTCCAGCCCGTCGGGTGGCAGGGGGCGGCCCCGGAAGCGCACGGTGCCGCTATCGGGTCGAATCAACCCGTTCAGCATCCGCAGCAGGGTGGATTTCCCCGCGCCGCTCGGTCCGATGAGCGCCGTCGTCGTCGCCTCGGGAATCGCCAGATCGATCGGTCCGACGACCACCGCGCCGCCGTAGCGTTTCACCACTGCCGTAGCTTCGAAGACCGCCATGCGGGCACGAACGTAGCGTGCGCGCGCCGTCCCGGCGAGCCCCGCCTCGGCGGCACCTCGCCGCACGCGCCGGACGGGCGCACCTTCGCAGCGGAGGACTGGAAATGGAAAGCATCAAGCATGCGCTGGGCGAGACGCTCGGGAGCGACGTGGTGCGCCTGCTGAATGCGGTGGAGCGGGGCGATCACGACTCCATCGACGGCACGCAGGCGCTGGCGCAGTTCGAACGTCTCACTCGCGACCTCCATCCGGTGAAGTTCCTGGAGGTGGCGCGAGAAGCGTTGGGATTCCTCTCCCGCCCGCAGCGGCTCGCCTTGGCCGAGCTCCTGCAGGCGCGCGCCCGCTATACGGATCTGACGGCTCCAGGCCTGATGAAGCAGGGCTTGCAGGATCCGGGAGAGATCGCCCTCGCGCTGCAGGCGCTGCACAACGAAGATCCGGAGCTGGTCATCGAGCTGCTCGGCTCGGAGTTTCGCCACCTGCCGGTGATGAAGCTGACGCTGGCGGCGCTCGCTGCCGTCGCTGCGAAGCACCGCGTCCTTCCGGCCGATCACCTCCGGTAGGTCCGCCTGCGATAATCGTGAGGACGTGTTCCAGTCCTGGTACTCGACTTGTCCGCGGGGCGCGGAAGAGGCTCTCGAAGGAGAGCTGCGGGGCATCGGAGCAAAAGGCATCCGCGCCGGACGTGGCGTGGTGCGGTTTACCGGCGAACGCGAGATTGCGCTGCGGGCGTGCCTGCAGCTGCGCACGGCGCTGCGCGTGCTCGAGCCCGTCGGCGAGTTCGCGGCGACGAACGCGGAGGAGCTCTACGAAGGCGCGGCGAAGCTTCCCTGGACCGAGCTCATCGCGCGCGGCCAGACGCTGGCTGTGGCCGCGAGCGGGCGCGCCGAGGGGCTGACGCACACCCACTTCGTCGAGCAGAAGCTGAAGGACGCGGTGGTGGACGTCCTGCGGACGCGTGCGCGGTTCCGTCCCGATGTCGATCCGGCAGCGCCTGACGTTCTCATCGTCGCCCACCTCGCCGAAGGCGCGTGCAAGGTCTCGCTCGATCTCGCCGGGGATCTGCTGTCGAACCGCGGCTATCGCGTCCGCACCGTGGAGGCGCCTCTGCGCGAGTCGCTCGCGGCGGCGGTCGTGCTGTATTCGGGATGGGATGGCACCGCGCCATTGAAGGATCCCCTCTGCGGGTCGGGAACGATGGCGATCGAGGCGGCGCTTTTCGGCGCGCGGCGTGCGCCCAATGCCGAACGGCGTCTGGCTTGCGAGCGGTGGCCGCGGACGGCCGCGGAGGATGCGACACTGCTCGAGCGATTGCGTCGGGAACTGGCAGCGCTCCAGGTCCAGCCTGCGCCGGTCTTCG
>VBKI01000043.1:4565-19159 GCA_005879535.1 Deltaproteobacteria bacterium
CCAACGTGCGCGCCGCGCGCGTGCTGGTAGAGGTGGCGTTGCAGGATGCGCGCGAGATCCAACCGCTCGATCCCCCGGGACACCTCCTCCTGAACGTACCCTACGGGGAACGCCTCGAAGCAGGTGGTCGGAAGCCGCTGAAGACGTTCTACCACCAGCTCGGCGCAGCGCTCCGGCGCCTGAAAGGGCATCGGGCGACAGTGTTGAGCGGGAGCGAAGACTTCGAGAGCGCGTTCGGCGTGCGACCGCGCGGACCGCGCCGGATCATTTGGAACGGCCCGCTGCGGTGCACGCTGTACCAGTATGAGTTCTAGATCGATTACCGCTTGTCGAAATCGCTGCCGCTCACGTCGTTGGGCAGCTCACCCTTGCTGTGCGATCGGCCGGTCTTCTCCGCCTGATCGAACTCGTCCTTGCGCTGTTCCACTTCGCGCTCGGCCTCCAGCCCGGTCTGGACCGTATCGGTCCTCTTCGCGAAGTCCGTCGCCTGATCGCGGTACTTCTTGTCCGCCGACTTGCTGCCTTCACCTTCGTTCTTGTTGAGCTTGTTTTCGTCCATGCCCGACAACTTGGCGACGGAGCGCCGCGTCGCCAATGCGCACCCGCCCGCTCATCGAGGTGGGCAGCGGCCACCCGCCCGGACCTTGTGAGCGGACGGCCGCATCACCACCGTGCAAGGGCTGGAGGTCGCCATGCGCATCATCCTCGGTCTTGCGGCGCTGCTGCTCGCAATCGGCTGTGGAGGTTCGGCCCCGACCGGCGCGGGCTCCCTCGGCGGCTCGGACGCAGGCACGACGCCCGCCGGGATCGTCGCCATTACGCTTTCGCAGACCGACATCCACATCCCGGTCGGTTCGATGACGGCGTTTGCCGTGACCGGGACGCGCAACGACGGGAGTCGCGTCGACGTCACGCAGGAGGCGCAGGCGGTTTCGTCGGATACCTACGTCGCCACCGTTACTCACGGTCCCGGCTCGCAGATCCAGATCGGCGGGGCGTCGGCGGGAACCGCGACCATCACGGTGATGCTGGGCATGCTCCGGCAGACCTGTGCCGTTACGGTGACCCGCTAGGATCGTCGTTCGGAGCGGAGGGGTACTTCGTTGCGGCAACACGACGCGCGCCGCTGGGTGCTGATCGCCGGTGTCCTCGGCTCCAGCATGGCGTTCATCGACGCCACGGCGGTGAACGTCATTCTTCCCGTGCTGCAGAACGATCTGCGAGCGACGGTCGCCGAGGTGCAGTGGGTGATCGAGGCGTATCAGCTCTTTCTCGCCGCGCTCATCCTGCTCGGGGGCGCGCTCGGCGACCGGTTCGGGCGGCGCAGGGTGTTTGCGGCCGGCGTATTCATCTTCGCGGTGGCCTCCGCGGCATGCGGATTCGCTCCTTCGGCCGTGTTCCTCATCGGCGCGCGCGCCATCCAGGGGATCGGAGGCGCGCTGCTCACGCCCGGAAGCCTCGCGCTGATCACCGGCGCCTACGAAGACACGGAGCGGGGCGCGGCCATCGGCAGTTGGTCGGCGTTCTCCGCGCTGACATCCGCGGCCGGTCCAGTGCTCGGCGGTTGGCTCGCGCAGCATCTCTCGTGGCGCGCCATCTTCTTCCTCAACGCGCCCATCGCCGCGGCGGTGCTGGCGATCTGCCTGCTGCGCGTGAAAGACAGCCGGCCGGCGCAGAAGCCTGGGCTCGATCCCGGCGGCGCATTGCTCGCCACCCTCGGGCTCGGCGGTATCACGTATGGGCTCATCGAATCTCCCCAGCGCGGCTTCGCGGATGCCGCTGTCGCCGGAAGCCTGGTTGCAGGCGCCATCGCTTCGCTAGCGTTCATCGTCGTCGAGTCCCGCGCCCGCGCGCCGATGTTGCCGCTCGACATCTTCCGTTCGCGCGCGTTCGCCGGGGCGAATCTGTTGACGCTCTTCCTCTACGGTGCCCTGGGCGGGTTCTTCTTCTTCCTCCCGTTCGACCTCATCCAGCTGCGGGGGTACTCGCCCACACAGGCCGGCGCGGCGCTGTTGCCGTTCGCTGCGTTGCTCTTCGCAGGATCGCGCTCGGCGGGAGCGCTCGCCGTCCGAATCGGAGCGCGCAAGCCGCTGACGCTCGGGCCAGCGTTGGCCGCCGCCGGACTGGTCGTGATGGCCCTGTCGCCTTCCGGAGGCAGCTATTGGACGTCGACCCTTCCGGGGCTCCTTCTGCTCGGCATCGGCATGACCACGACCATCGCGCCGCTCACGACCACGGTCATGTCGTCGTGTCCGCAAGCCCGTGCGGGGCTTGCATCGGGAGTGAACAACGCCGTCGCCCGCGGCGCGTCGTTGCTCGCCATCGCCGTGATCGGCGCCGCGGCAATCGCCTCGTTCTCGGCGCGGTTCGAGGAGGGGCTCGCGAAGCTGCCGTTGGCGCCACAGGTCCGCTCCGAACTGCTCGCACAGAGAAGCCGCTTGGCGGCGCTCGAGATCCCGCGCTCGGTGTCGGCCCACTTGCGGAAGTCGATCGAGTCGACGGTGGCCTCTTCCTTCCGCGACTCCTTCCGCCTCGCGCTGCTCCTCGCCGCATCCCTCGCGCTAGCCAGCGCGCTCGTCGGCCTGCTGACGATCCGGGTGAAGGGCCGCAGGTGAAAGTCACGTCGCGGGCAGCGACAGCCACGCGGAGCCCATGCCGTTTGGATCCGCCGGGCACGGAATGGACCGCGCGTCGAACGGCGACGTCACTTACGCGGTCGAAATTCGCGATTCACGAATCGGCCGACGGTTCGCGTCCTATCCGCGTCGATCCTGATGACGAGCCGATGGCCTTCCGGAGCCGGTTCGAAATGTGGATACGGCTGGTGGCTGAGGTGGGCTATGAGGCGCCTGCGTCCCGCCGCGGTGCCGACCGATGACACCAATGCCGCAAGAGGACGGACCTCGCCCCGCTTGGATTTCTTCACGCGCGGACCCACGCGCTGAGGATACCGATTTTCTGCGAATTCGAAACCCCGCGGGAGAATGCCGTCGGTCAAATTTCAGACGCCTTACGGCGCCGACACTGGCGCGGTGCCTGAACGGGCGGCTGCTCAAAGGCTGTCAGGCGGCCGACTAGCGACGTGATCCCGCCGCTTCAGTGCGAAGCACAGCCAGCCGCGCCTGAGCCCCCTTTAACGCGTGCTGCAACTCCGGTTCGCAGTCCTTCCAATGCTCGACGAATCGGGAGTAGTACACAACGGCATTCTCCCGGTTTCCGCGCCTCTCCTCGATCTGAACGTTGGGATCGGGCATCGCTCATGACGTGCGGTTCGATCCGGCACGCCTTCAGCGAGATGTCGGTCGCCGCATCGCGGAAACTGCGAGCGGCGCGGCCGTGGACGCAGGAAGAACTCGCCGTCCGCTCGGCGTCTCCGCGCGGTACATCCCGAGCGTCGAAGGCGGCCGCCAGAACGTGACGCTTTCGTCGTTGGCGCGAGTCGCACGTGAACTCGGTGCGCCCGTGCGCGCGCTGTTCGACGTCCCGACGCTGCTAGGGATGTACTGCGGTCGCCGCGCTGCCCGACCGCGCCGGTGCCGAGGTGCCCCAGGTAGACAGCGCGTCTTGATCGGGAGGCAAAAGATGGCCGTCTCTTCGCCCTGGTGCGGCAGACGCTTTGGGACGCTCTCGTCGCCCCTTTTTGCCCCAAGTTCCCCAAGCTGCCGGCCCATGTACGAAGGCCCGCTCCCTGGTCGGGATCCGGGCCCTTTACAGAGGGAAATTGGCTATCTGGTGCCCAGGGCGAGATTCGAACTCGCACGCCTTACGGCGCCGCCCCCTCAAGACGGTGTGTCTACCAGTTCCACCACCTGGGCGAGAGCAGGGAGCGCGCTTCGTAGCACCGCTCCCGGCATTCTTCAAGACTACTTCCTGGACGGAGCGGGAGGGTTCGCGGGCGGCGTCTGGGTGTTCTGCGCAGGGATCGCCGCACCGCCGGTAGCGGGCGCCGGAGCCGTCTGACCGGTGGGCACCGCCGGCCGCGGGCCGCTCTTTTCCTCCGACTTCTTCGCCGCGTCCTGGGCGGCGATGTTCCGTCGGGCGCGGAGCACGGAGTCGCTGTGCGAGGAGCGCCAGGCGAGCGTCAGCGACGTCACCATGAAGATGATCGCGCACACCGTCGTGACCTTGCTGAGGAAGGTCACAGAGCCTCGGCCGCCAAAGACGGTGTTCGAGGATCCGCCGCCGCCGGCGAAGGCCGCCATCGCGTCGCCTTTTCCGGGCTGGAGAAGGATCACGAAGATGAGGAACACGCTGACGACGACGTGGATGGTGACGATGAACGCGAACATGAGGGGTGCGCGAATAACATGCGCTCCGGGGGCGGGCAAGCTGGCTCGATCTGGGGGCTTGCCTGCCTTCCCGCTGCGCGAAAGGTAGTATGCGTTCATGCCCGGCGCGCTGGAGCTTCCGCCCATCAGCACGGCCATTCTCGCCGACGTCGAGCAGGCCGCCGTCGACTGCGGCGTGACGCGCGATCAGATGACCGAGGCCGCGGCGCGCGCGGCAGCCGCGATCTCGCGGAAGATGCTCGACAACCAGCTCGCCGCGGCAACGGTGGTGGCGCTGGCGGGCAACGGCGTCAAAGGCTCCGTCGCGTTGCAGGCGCTGCGCATCCTGCATGGGTTCGGCGCGCAGTGCTCTGCGGTGCTCGTGGGCGGCGAGCGCGACATGCGGCCCGAGACAGCCCGCGCGGTGGCGGTCTGCGAGCTGCTTCGGCTGCCGTTGCTGCAGCCGCGGTCTCCGGCGGTGCGCGGCGCCGTCGCGGATGCCAAGCTCGTTCTCGACGGCCTGGTCGGCGTCGGGTTGGACGGTGCGCCGCGGGAGCCGCTCGCATCGCTCATCCGGATCTCGAACGAGGTCCGCGCGAACGCGCTTTCCCTCGAATGCCCCAGTGGCCTGGAGCCCGATAGCGGGGAGCCGCTTCAGCCCACGCTAAAGGCGCGGACAACCCTCGCGCTGGGCTTGCCTTGCGCCGGACTCTTCGCGTCTCTCGCCTGGCAGTTCACCGGCGAGGTCTGGCTCTGCGACATCGGCTATCCGCCGGAAGCGCTGGAGCAGGCAAAGCTCGATGCCGAGGGGCTCTTCGAAACCAACGAGATCATCCGCCTGCGCTAGACCTCGATCAATCCCTTCCGCAGCCCCTCCGTGACCGCTTCCACCCGGTTCGTCACCTCGAGCTTGTCGTAGATGTGCTCGAGGTGCGTCCGGACGGTGGCCCGCGAGAGATCGAGCACGCCGGCGGCCTCGTTGTTCGACAGGCCCTTCGCGATCAGCCGGAGGATCTCCACCTCGCGTTCGGTCAACGGACGGGTGGGAGGCTCCTCGCGCAGGGCCGGTTTCCCCTCCGTCTCGGAGACGCGAAAATGACGGAGGAGTCGCCGCGCCAGGCTCGGCTGGATCACGCTGCCGCCCGCCTTCACCTCGCGGATGGCGTCGAGGATCTTCTCCGAGCTCGCGCCTTTCAGCAGATACCCGGAGGCGCCGGCCTTCACCGCGTCGAGGACCTTCTCCTCCTCGTCGAAGATGGTGAAGATCAGGACCTCGATCGATGGCCACTTCCGCTTCACCTGGCGGGTCACTTCGATTCCGCTCATGCGCGGCAAGCCCAGGTCCTGGAGAAGCACGTCGGGCTGCTTCTGCTGCAGCAGCTCGAGCACCGCCTCGCCGGAAAGCGCGGTGCCGACCACCTCGATCTCCGGCGACTCCTGCAGGATCTTCACCTGCGCCTTGAGGATCTGCGGCTGATCCTCGCAGACGACGACCTCGATTTTCCTTGCGGGTGCGGCGCTCATCGCTCCAGCTCCTCTCCGGCGTGGACCCCGAGCTCGATGCACGTACCCTTTCCGGGCGCCGACGTCATCCGGAAGTCGCCCGATACCTTCTTTGCGCGCTCCCGCATGTTGGCGAGCCCGTAATGGCCCGCCCGAGAGAGGGTTGCGGGGTCGGAGGGCAGGGTGAAACCAGGCCCGCGGTCGTGGATCGTCAGCTTGGCGCGTTCCTCGTCGAACGCCAGGCTGACTTTGACGACCGTTCCCTTCGGACAATGCTTTGCGGCGTTGGTCACCGCCTCCTGCAGCACCCGGAACAGGGCCAGCGCGCTCTCCGGGCCGACCGATCGCTCGGGTCCGGTGCGCTCGAAACGCACGTCCAGACGATGCCGTCCGGAGGCGAGCCTGCAGTAGTCCGAGACGGTGCCGACGAGGTCGAAGTCCTCCTTCATCATCCGCAGGCTGCGGCGCAGCTCATCCATCGATTCGGAGGCCGCGTCGTGGAGGTCGGAAAGCTCCTTGCGAATGGTGGGCAGGATCACGGCGCGAGCCTCGGTGTTTCCCGACAGGCGCGCGCGCACTTCCGAGCCGTCGATCATGTTCAGCAGGTATTCGCTCTGGATCACGACCGAGGAGAGCACGCCTCCGAGCCCGTCGTGGATTTCGCGCGCCAGCCGGTTCCGCTCGTCGACGATGGCCATGTCGCGCAGCGCCGTGGAGAGCTTCTGCAGCTCCCGGTGCTTCGTCCGGTCGCGCTCGTTCAGGTACACGATCACGTAGACGAGGATGCAATTGATCGCCGAGTACCAGAGCAGGATGAAGACATCGATCTGCGTCAGCGCGTGGCCGCCGAGCACCTGGCTGGCCTTCGCCACCACCGGGAAGGCAAGCAGCGGCGGGACCACGGCGAGTGGAGTGGGAAAGAGGAGGACGAACTGGATGGTGAAGAGCAACTGGGCCGCAAGCAGCGGACTGCGGAGCCCACCGGTGACGCTCACCAGCCAGACCAGCACGCAGAGGTCGGCGCAGAGCGTGGCGAAGGTCAGCGCCTTGCCCAACTTCTTGCGCGCGAGGAAGAGGTAGTTCGCGGCGCTGTACGCGACCATCAGCAGGTAGACGGCGAACGGCTTCGACCCCCGGATGCCGAACGCCGCCGACCACGACGGCACCCCGATGACGCCGAGGCCGAGCACCAGGAACGCGAGCCGGGCATAGAACAGCGCCCGGGCCCGGGTGAGGAAGCGGTCCTCCTGGAAGACGCGCGACCTCTCGGTGCGCTCGGGCCGCGCCGCGAAGAGCCCACCGCGCGACGGCGCGCCGACCAGCGTCCCCCTCTCCCCCATGCGCGCGCGACGATAGCAGCGCGCTCGGGCGACGGGCAATCAAGGGCCCGCGTCAGCTCCGCAGGCGCGCGCGATGTCGGGATGGCGCGTGAAAACGTACTGCTCGCGCGGTGTCGACCGGCCCGTCTTCTCGTCGAACAGAGGGGTGCCGCCCGGGTACATCGTCCCCTCCGGATCCCCGAACGGATTCAGTCCCTTTGCAGCGAGCTGCTGGTCGAGGCAGGACCCGGCGGGCGCGGTCGGTGGCGCCGGCGGCGCCTCCTGGCGGCACGGCGCGGCGAGCAGCGCAACCAGGGTTGCCCAGCGCGTCATCGCTGCTATCCTGCCCGGCGGCGGCGAGGAACGCCAGATGACGCCACTTCTGCGCTGGGGCGACGCGCTCTTGAAGCTGGAGCTGTTCCGGCCTCGCGGGTCAGTCGCCGATCGCGTTCCCACGCCGTCCCGCGTCGTGGACCTGACCGGAAACCAGGCGCTCTCGCTCGCGCGACATGGAGCGACCTTCGCTCTTCGCGGCGCGGTCACGTACGAGATGCATGCGGCGCTTCGGATGTGGGGTGTGGCCGTGGTGAAACGCGCGGATCCCTGGACGCCGGATCCGTCGCTCTTTGCCCGCACGCTCGGCGCGGAGTTGCTCGAGCAACTGTCCGAAGCCCCGCCCCTCGTCGTCTGCCCCGCGGCGGACGGCGCGGCCTTGCTCGGCGCTCTGCAGGCTTTGCGCCAGCGCTGGCCTCGGGTGCGCGGCGTCGCGTTGATCGCCGCGGATACCGAGCTGCCCGATCTCCCTCGCTCCTCCGACCTGCCCCGAGAGATCGACCGGATCCGGGTGGGTCGCGCGGATGCCGCGCGGGCGCGGGCTCGCGTCGGCCGCGAGCTCGGCTTGCTGGCGTCGCATGCAGGCGCTGCCGCGGCGGCGTTCGCCCACGGCCAGGGAGGGGTTGCAATCGTGAGCGGACCCGGCGAGCGCGAGTTCTCGCTCGAGCCAGCGGCATGAAGACCGCCGTGCTCCTCGGCGCCGGCGGACTTGGCTGCCCCGCGGCGCTTGCGCTCGCCGAATCCCAGCCGGATCTGCGGCTCATCATCGTCGATCCCGACCGCGTCGATCGGTCCAATCTCGCGCGCCAGATCCTGTACGGCGAAGCGGACCTCGGCGCGCACAAGGCGGAGGTGGCAGCCCGCCGCACCGGCGGGGAAGCGCGGGTGGCCCGATTCGACGCCGCGACCGCGGACGAGCTGCTCGCGGACGCGGACGTCCTGCTCGACGGCACCGACGATTTTCCCACCCGCTTTCTCGCCAACGACGAGGCGCTCCGCCGCGGGATCCCACTCGTCCACGGAGCCGCGCTGGGATGGACTGGCCAACTCCTCACCGTCCTGCCGGGCCGGACGGCCTGCTTGCGATGCCTGTTCGAGGGTCCGCCGGATCATGCGCCCACCTGCGCCGAAGCCGGCGTCCTCGCGGCGCTCTGCGGTCTGGTCGGAGCCGCGATGGCACGCGCCGCCCTGGCGGTCCTGCGCCGCGATCCCGAAGCGGGCGTGTTGCACCGCTGGGATGCGCGGACGGGGACGCACCGTCCGCTCCCGCTCGAGCGCGATCCGGCGTGCGCCGCCTGCGCCGCCGCGGCATCCTATGAGGCAAGGAGTTGACGACATGCCTGTGACCGTGAAGATCCCCGCCCCGCTGCGCCCGCTGACCGCCAACCAGGGCGAGGTCGCTGTCGAGAATGCCGGAACCGTCCAGGCCGTCCTGGAGCAGCTCTCGCGGAAGTACCCCGGCATCCGGGAAAAGCTGCTCGACGACAAGGGCGCGCTGCGGCGGTACGTGAACCTCTTCCGCAACGACGAGGACGTGCGCCACGCCCAAGGCCTCGGCACCGAGCTGAAGGAAGGCGATCGGCTGACCATCGTGCCGGCGATCGCCGGCGGATGCTGACTCCGGAGCAACAGGAGCGGTACTCCCGTCACTTGCTGCTGGACGGCTTCGATCAGGACCGGGTCCGTGCCGCTTCCTTCCAAGTCGTCGGCAGGGGCCTCGCAGCGCTCTGGGCAGCGCGATATCTGGCCGTGAGCGGATGCGGCCGCGTGGTGGTCGACGAACCGGACTGGCACGACGAGCTCCGCCGTCTCGCGCCTTGGACCTCCTTCTCGGGCCCGGTTCAAAGAGAGATCATTGTTTCCACCGGGGCGCGCCGCGAAGGAGCGGATGCGGCGATGGAAGGAGCGCAGGCCGCAATCGACGCGATTCGGCAGGTGCTGGCGACGTGATCCTCGATTCGCTCACGCAGGCGGTCGGCAACACACCGCTGGTGCGGCTGCCTTCCCTCGAGCCACCGGGAGTCGAGATCCATGCCAAGCTGGAGTGGTTCAACCCTGGCGGAAGCGTGAAGGATCGCGCCGCCCTGCGCATGGTCCAGGAAGCGCTGCCCATCCTGCGCGGGAGGACGTTGCTCGACTCGACCAGCGGGAACACCGGTATCGCGTATGCGTGGATCGGAGCGGCGCTGAAGATTCCCGTCGCCTTGGTGATGCCGGAGAACGTCAGCGAAGCGCGCAAGCGCATTGCGCGCCACTTCGGGGCCCGGATCATCTTCAGCGACCCGCTCGAGCAGTCCGACGGCGCCATCCGCCTCGCGCGACAGCTCGCCGAGGAGGAGCCCGAGCGGTGGTTCTACATCGACCAGTACTCGAACGAAGCGAACCCGCGTGCGCACGAGGCGGGCACCGCGCCGGAGATCTGGGAACAGACAGAGGGACGCGTCACGCATGCCGTGATCGGGATCGGCACCGGAGGGACGATCATGGGGACCGGCCGGGGCCTCAAGGCCCGGAACCGGAACATCGAGGTCATCGCGGTCGAGCCCGCCGAGGCGCTGCATGGGCTCGAAGGCCTCAAGCACATGCCCTCGAGCATCGTGCCGGGCATCTACAAGGAGTCCGAGCTGGATCGGAAGCTGAGCGTTGCGACCGATCCCGGTTGGGACATGGCCGAGCGACTGATCAAGGAGGAGGGCCTGCTCGCCGGCCACAGCGCCGGTGCCGCCGCCGTGGGTGCGACGCAGATCGCGCGCGAGCTCGCCGACGCTGGGCGGCGCGGAGTGATCGTGACGTTGTTTCCGGATCGCGCCGACCGGTACATTGCGCCACCATGATTCCGGACGACGCGCTGCGAGAGATCGCGCGCCACGCGCGCGAAACGTATCCGGCGGAATGCTGCGGCCTCTTGGTCGCGGATGCGTCGGGCGCGTTGCGCTTCCAGGCTATCGCGAACATTGCCGGTAGCGACAAAGGCTCGGCGACCAGCGGCCGATCGCGCCGGGACGGCTACGTCATGGATCCGAAGGCCGTTCTCGAGGCGCTGGAGGCGGTCGACCGGTCGGGCGGTCGCCTGTGGGGCATCGTCCACTCCCACCCGGACGTCGGTGCCTACTTCTCTAGTGAAGACAGGGACATGGCCTTGGGTGGAGGCGAGGAACCCCTCTGGCCAGGCGTCCGGTATCTCGTTGTCTCGGTCCGCGGCGGCCAGGTCGAAGGCGCACGCTTGTACGCTTGGGACAGCTCACGACACGATTTCTGGGAAGAAGAACTACCAGCGATTACGTCATTTTCCTGAATATCCTTCCGGCGAGTAATCCCCCGAGCATATTCCTTGCCACAGTAGGGGAAGGTCGGTATGGTGCGCCGACTTTCCGAAGGAGATCGCGGGTCCATGAACCTGGGTATGATGGGAACGAGCGGGTTTACCGTTTGGCTGACCGGAATGAGCGGTTCGGGAAAATCCACGCTTGCTCAGGGACTGGCCAACCGCCTGCGGCGGCTCGGGAAAGTGGTCGACGTGCTCGATGGGCCCGACCTGGAGCAGATGCTCAACGTCGGCGGCGCCGCCACCAAGGACGAGCGAAACGCCGAAGCGCGCAAGCTCGCCTGGGTGTGCAGGCTCGTGACTCGCGGCGGCGGGATCATCATCCAGTCCGCCATCGAGAGCCCGTATCGCGAGGCGCGCGACGACGCGCGCAGGAGCATCGGCCGCTTCGCCGAGGTCTTCGTCGAATGTCCGACGGAGACGCTCATTCAGCGGGACAAGTCAGGCAAGTACAAGCGCGCTCTGGCAGGAGAGCTGAAGACGCTCCCGGGGATCACCGAGCCGTACGAGCCGCCCACTCACGCCGAGGTGGTCGTCGACACCAGCAAGCACACCGTCGACGAGGCCGTGGAGCACATCCTCGGGCAGCTCGTCGCGCAGCACCTGCTCGATCCGGCGGTCGCGGCCATGAAGGGAAGGCCGCGGGTCCAGGCGCGCGCGGCGACGACGAAGCCGCCCAAGCCAGAGAAGAAGATCCTCAAGATGCCCGCCCGCAAGGCGGCCAAGGCGAAGCGCGCGCCACCCGCGCGGCGGCAGACGGCTGCACGCACCGCGCGCGCAGACCGCCCGCGCATGGCCGCGGGCGGAAAGCGCAAGCGCTGAGCTACATCCGGTAGGCCAGCATCAGCTGCGTCACGAACCCGAACGAGCTGCCGCCGGTGCTGGGGAGCACGGGACCGAACCGGGTATTGATGCCGACCGCGAGCCGCGGGTCGACATGGAATTCCACCGCTGGTCCGAACATCGGTGAGATCCAGAATGAAACCGGGCTGGGTGTCACGTAGAGCGTCATGTTCAGGTCGACGCCGAATGCGGCCGTGATGTCGCGATTCACGGCGTAACCGACGATAGCGCCGACCGGGAACGCAATGCCGAACAGCGCCGGGCTGTAGGTGAACAGCTTGATGCCCGGGTCGACGTGCAGCAGCACGGAGAGGCGATCGCTGCGCAGGGCCACCATCCGGTACGGGACGCGAAATCCGATGCCGAACTGACTGGCCTCGGTGGCTCCCTCGACGCCGAACAACAGGTCGAACTTCGCGCCGACGTCGGTGTCACGGCTCAGTCCGTGTGTGATGCCGAACGTGACGCTCGGCCATCCAAACTCGCCGCTCACCACGTTGACGCCGTTGCCCACGGTTTCGCCGCCGAGAAGGCTGTAGCGGCCGGTAACGGGCGCACTGATCTCCGACGTGCGCCGGGTTTGTGCGGTCGCTTCCAGAGCGACGGCCATGGTCAGAACGAGAACCTGGATCAGTGTCCGCATCGATCACCTCTTGCGACGCGACGTACCATGAGCGCGCGCCGTGTCACGAAAAAAGCGCCGGTGTGCCGCGTTGCGTGGACCGCGCCGCGCTTCCCCGCTATGTAGCGCCCGTGACTTCGTCGCTGGACGCCAAGCGGGACCAGGTGATCGCGCGGCTGCGTTCCCTGGGCAGCGTGCTGGTCGCGTACTCCGGCGGCGTGGATTCCGCCTTGCTGCTGGCGCTCGCGATCGATGCTCTGGGAGAGCGCGCCGTCGCGTTCACCGCCCTCTCGGCCGCCGTCCCTCCGGATGAGCTGGAGGGAGCGCGTGTCGTTGCCCAGCATCTCGGAGCGCGACATATCGAGAAGGCATCCGCGGAGCTGGAAGATCCCCGCTATGCCGCGAACCCGGTGAACCGGTGCTACTTCTGCAAGACCGAGCTGTACACGCTCGCCACCGCCGAGGCGCGGGCGCTCGGACTGGCCGCCGTCGTCTCCGGAACCAACGCCGACGAGCTCGCCGACTACCGGCCGGGCTTGCAGGCGGCGTCCGAGCACGAAGTGGTGCAGCCGCTGGCGGAGGCGGCGTTGACGAAGGCAGAGATCCGCGAGCTGAGCCGCGACCTGAAGCTTCCCACCTGGGACAAACCGCAGCAGCCGTGTCTCTCCTCGCGGATTCCTTACGGAACCGAGGTGACGCCGGAGCGACTCGCGCAGCTCGCCGAGAGCGAGATGGCGCTCCGCAAGCTGGGGCTGCGCGAATTCCGCGTGCGCTATCATGGAGAGATCGCGCGCATCGAGGCCGGGGAGGCCGACTTCGATCGCCTCGTGCGCGTGCGTGCGGACGCCCTGGCCGCGCTGAAGGCCGCCGGCTTCAAATTCGTCACCATCGATCTCGAGCCGTTCCGCTCCGGCCGCCTGAACGAGGCCGCGGGCCTGGTCCCTCTACGCCGGTAGGGTTGGAAATCGTTTTCTCATTGTCCGCCGTGCGGAGCGCCTCCAGATTGCGCGAGGGGGGATGGCATGCGCTCGCCGGCCTGGGTCGCGCTGATTGCGCTGCTCTGCGGATGTGCTGGCGGCTCCAGCGGCGAGGGGTCCGTCGACAAAAGACAGTTGCCGGTAGTGACCAGCCTGACGTTGACCTCGGCGAGCGACGCTCTGCGCGTCGACGCCTCCTGGCAATCCGCCGGGCCGCGGTTTTCATACGCCGTCGCGCGGACTGACGGCGTCGTCCGGACGCTCGCGAGCGTCTCGGGAACGTCCTACTCCGTGACCGGGCTCGTGCCGGGCGAAAGCATCTGTATCGCCGTCGCCGCTGTCGCGGAACGCATGACCGGACCCATGAGTGCGGCCGTGTGCGCGACCGCTCTCGACACGCCGCGCCCGCCGGCAAGCGTTCGGGCCGAAGGGATTGCGTCAGGCCTTCTGATCGACTGGACTGCGCTGCCCGATGGACCTCCCATCGAGGGATGGGACGTCGTCGTCTCGGGGAATGAATCGAGTCTGCCGGCAACTCTCCATTCCATGACGGCGACCGGGTTGACCGACGGCACGAGATACGAAATCGCCGTCTATGCACGCAACGCCGGTGGTCGTTCGCGGCCGGCGACGATTTCGGCGGTGGCCGGTCCGCGGCGTGTCCCGGCACCGCCGGGGTGGATCGTTGGTGACCGCGTCCCAATCCTGCTGGCACGGACGGCGGTTGTCGCTCATGAACGTCTTTGGGTCATCGGGTTCGAATTGCATGCGAACGTGCTCACTCCTGCCACGGCGGTCGCGACCATCGATGCGCAAGGCGTGCCGCGGAACTGGGAAATCCTCGCGCAAAAGCCGCCGTACACTTCGGTATATGCGAGCTCGGCGGCGAGCGGCGCCGCGCGCCTGCTGGCCATCGGCGGATCCTGCTGTGGCCTCGGTGCCGCTGGCTCTGGCGAGGTGAGAATCTCGGCGCTCCGTGCCGACGGCTCCACAGACGCTTGGGCAATCGCGGGCGACCCGTACGCGCCGCGCGCATCCGCTCCTGGCGTGGTCGCCGATCAAATGCACTTGTATGTGATCGGCGGATTCTGGTGGTCCGGCGGGTCATTCTCAGGCTATGGGACGAATCTCGTCCACGTCCACGTCGCCGATCTGACCCGCGAAGGGAACATCGCTCGTTGGCGATCCGGCGCGCCATTGCCACGGGCCGGGCGCGCCTTGGCGACCTCACTCAACGGACGCATCTACGCGGTCATCGGTGCGTCTGACGGAGGGCTTCCGCCATCCCTTGTGTACGCGGAGCCCTCAGCGGGGTCGATCGCCTCCTGGCGCGATCCCTCTGCTCCCGGCGGCTTCGCGAGCGTGAAGGCGCTGACGGCGGCAGCAGGGCGATTGTACGTCGTC
>VBKI01000044.1 GCA_005879535.1 Deltaproteobacteria bacterium
GACCTCGTTCTCCGTGGCCGCGATCACCACGGTTCAGACCCGCGGAACGACGTTCGCCTTCATTCCCCGTTTCCGACCGCTGGGTGGCTCGCAATGGGAAGGCCGCCTCTACCGCTTCCGCCTCTTCAACGAGTTCGCGGCTGGCTGCAGCTCGGCGGATCTCAGCTCCGGCCCTGACGGAGGACCGGCGAAGACGCCGGCCAACCCGAACGGCAACGGCTCGTGCACCGATCTCTATCTGCAGGATGCGGACGGCGGCTACGTCGGCGAGGACGACGGTGGCAGCTTCGTGCTGCTCGACCCGACGCAGCCGTACACCGACGCGGGCTGGCCGATCAAGGTTCCCAAGGTTGCCGCCATTCCCATCTGGGAAGCGGCCTCGCTGCTGACCGCCCGGGAGACCCAGGTCCTTTCCGGCGGCGGAGGAAGCGCGCGCAACATTCTCGTCGCCCCGCTGGACGGCGGCATTCCCGCTCCGGGCACCAGCCTGGTCACCTACAACGACTACAGCGCGGGCAACGTGGCGACGATGACGGACTACATGAAACTTTCGGGGGTCAATTCGGACTTCTGCGTTGGCCTGGGTTCCACGTCGCGCCACGCCTACGCGACGGAGCAGGACTGCGGGACAGATCTGATCAAGTTCGTCGAGGGCCGCGACGTGCTGCGCCAGAACACCGACGGCGGCCTGGCCCGGCCCAACATCCTCGGGGACATCTTCCACTCCTCGCCGATCCTGGTCACGCCGCCCGCTCCCACCTTCCTCTGTGAGACGGGCATCGTCACGCAATGCGTGCGCACTCTGTACGCGGAGGACGTCGCCGGCCAGTCCACGCCCGGGAGCAAGGCGGCCTACACCTCCTACTACAACAGCAAGCTGAGCCGGCAGGAGTTGATCGTCGTCGGCGCGAACGACGGCATGCTGCACGCATTCCAGGCCGGCAACTGGCAGGCCGACGCGGGAACCTTCGACGACGGCACCGGCCAGGAAGTGTGGGCCTTCATCCCGCCCGACCTGGTGCCGAAGCTGCAGCGCTATGCGCTGAGCGCGTTCCACAGCATCCTGCTCGACGGGTCGCCCTGGGTGCGCGACATCTGGAAGGACGGCACCAGCAACGGCATCGCTCCCGCCACCTCGGCAGACGGGCAGAAGCAGGCCCAGGAGTTCCACACCATTGCCATCGTCGGCGCCGACACGTCGTCCAATCCGCAGTATCTCTGGACCTGGCCTCCGCCCGGCAGCAACTACGAGCTCGCCGCCGGCGAGAGTTGGAACGATACCACCCCCAACCCGCCGCCGATCGGACCGGTACTGATCCAGGACAACTCCGGCCCCATCACCGTGACGGTGGGAGGATCGTCGGTGAAGGCGTCCGAACGCTGGGTGGTGGCGCTGTCGGGCGGCTTCGATCCGAACTACGTCCGCGGCCGCGCCGTCTACGTGCTCGACGCGTGGGACGGCACGCTGCTCTACAAGTTCAGCCGCTACGACACCAGCAGCGCCACGGATCCCCGATACTCGCTCGGAACCGTGCTCGCGCCCGTGTCGCTGGTGGACTCCAACTACGACAATTTCTTCGATCTGGGCGTGGTCGGCGACACCGACGGCCAGCTCTGGACCATCGACATGCTCAACCCCGGCACCCTCTCCGGCGGGCTGGTCACGAACTGGTACGGCGGGCTCACCTTCCAGCAGTTCAAGGGGAACGCGATGTCGCAGCGCGCGCCGTTCACTACCATGGCCGGGGCCCGGGTGTTCGAAGACGCGAAGGGCGGCGTGCGCGTGTATCTGGGGTCGGGCGACCGCGATCAGATCAAGGTGCGCGACACCGACTCCGCGGACGGCGGCACCTGCGCGCTCGACAACCTGCGCGGCTGCATCCGCAACAACTGCACCGTCGACGTGAACCAGACCATCTACCAGATCGGGTCCGGCGGAACGTCGGAGTCGATGACCGGCCGTTGGAAGTACACCTCCGGAGGTAACGCGCTGACCACCAACACCTTCACCTTGGACTCAACCAGCAACATCGCGGGCGCCTGCAACGATCCGGCGAAGGTCAACGTGCAGTACCAGGTGACCTGCGGCTCCACGGCGATGGCCGACCCGAACGACGGCGGCACCACCATCTTCAACACCATGAATTGCGACTTCAACGGCGGCAACGACGCCGGCGAGGAGTGCCTGGACACCAGCGGCAAACCGGTCGATCAGCCCGGCGTCGCCTTCACCTCGCCCGCGATCACCAACACGCGGTTCTACTCGGTGAAGTTGTTCGATCCGCCCGGGTACGTCAATCGCCCCCGCATGGTCGAGGGTGCGACGCAGACGACGTACAACCAGCACACGCTGACCGATATGGACCTTACCAACGTCGGCGCCGACGCAGGAATGGCGACGGACGCCGGCGGCTGGTTTCTGCAGCAGACGAACGACTTCAACGAGAAGACCGTGACGGCGCCGCTGTTGCTCGGAGGCTGCGTTGCCTGGAACACGGAGGTGCCCAGCGTGCTCTTCTCGGGCACCGGGGCCGACGGCGGCTCCGTCTGCGGCGGCGGCACCATCCCGTCCGACACGGCCTACCTGTACCAGGCGAACGACGATACCGGCGTCGTCCAGTGCGGCCTGGCGGGTTCGGCAACGCAGCTGGCGACGTCGCGCTTCCAGCAGCGTTCGGTGACCACCACTCCGCAGCAGCCCACGCCCGTCGTGTCTCTGAACGCGAAGACGGGACAGGCGGGGTACAGCGGGGTCTCGTTGGAGCCCGGCGCCATCATTCCAATCCAGATCCTGGTCGGCGCGGCGGCCGTGCAGGGCGACGTGAGCTGGCTGGACGTGCCGCGCAACCTGCACAACTGCCGGCACCCCTCGGACGGCGGCACCGCGATCTGCACGAACTAGGGGATCCCTCGAACGTCCGCTCGTGCTAGATCAGCATTGCCATGGCCGTCGAGCCCAAGCGCCACGGCGGTGCGAGCGCCGCCGACAAGGCGGTCGAACAGATCATCGAGCGCATCCACGAGGCGCGCAAATTCGACTTCCGCAATTACAAGCGGCCCACGTTGCGCCGCCGCATCGAGCGGCGCATGGCGGACCGGGGGTGCAGGTCTGCGGCGGAGTACCTTGCGCTGATCGAGCAGGACCCCGGCGAGTTGCAGGCCCTGCTCGCGTCGATGTTGGTCAAGGTCACGGGGTTCTTCCGCGATCAGCAGACGTGGGATTTGCTCTCGCGCAAGGTGATTCCCCAGATGCTCTCGGAAAAACGCACTGGCGAAGAGATCCGCGTCTGGTGCGCGGGATGTGCCACTGGCGAGGAGGCGTTTTCGGTCGCCATCCTGCTGGCGACGGCGATGGGACCGGCCTTCCAGAATCAGGAAGTGAAGATCTTCGGCACCGATGCGGACGAGAAGTCCGTGGGCTTCGCGCGGCGCGGCGTCTACTCGAGGGAGCAAGTCAAACCTCTGCCGGCCGATCTCCTCAAGACCTGGTTCGTGGAGGAACCCACGGGTTGGAGCGTCCGCAAGGACATCCGCCGCTCGGTCGTGTTCGGCGTCAACAACCTGGTCTCCGACGCGCCCATCTCCCGACTCGACCTGCTCGTTTGCCGCAACGTCTTCATCTATCTCGACGCGACCCTCCAGAAGCGGGTGCTGACCCGCTTCCATTACGCGCTTCGCCGCAACGGCCTTCTGCTGCTGGGCAAGAGCGAGCTGATCCCGTTCGCTGGGAAGATCTTCGACCCAATCGACCTTCAGCACCGCATCTACCGCAAGGACGGACGGCGCGACTCGGCGGTGGCGCAGGAACGATTGGTCTCGCTGCTGGAGCAGGAGTCGATGGCGCGAGACGTGGAAGAAAATCGCGCGGGATCGGGCGCCGTCGAGCAGTTCCACCGCGGCGTGGTCGAGTCGTCGCAGGTGCCGATGGTGGCGATCGCGCGTGACGGGACCATCGTGCTTTGGAACGCGGCGGCGGCCAGCCTCTGGGGCCGCAGCGAGACCGAGGTGGCCGGGAAAAAGCTCACCACGCTGGCGCTTCCGGGGATGTCCGGCGAGCTCCTGGTAGAAAAGACAGCCTCCGTCCGGGAGGGCCGCAGCGCTGTCGAGGTCGGAACAGGCGTAGTCCAGCGCAGCGCAGATCCGCGTCCGCTGCAGATCGAGGTGGAGGTGACGCCGTTGCGCGCCGCACGCGAGATCGTCGGCGTGTTGTACTCGGTACGGGACACGACCGCCCTGCGCGATCTGGAACGCGAGCTGCGGAAGGTGACCGAGGAACGCCACTCCGCGCTCGACGAGCTGCAGAAGATCAACGAGGAGCTGCAGAGCTCGAACGAGGAGCTGGAGACCACCAACGAAGAGCTGCAGAGCGCGAACGAGGAGCTGCAGACCACGAACGAGGAGCTGCAGTCGACCAACGAGGAACTGGAGACGACGAACGAGGAGCTGCAGTCGACCAACGCGGAGCTCGACGCGACGAACCGCGAGCTCGCCCATCGCACCGAGGAGCTCAACTCGCTCGCGTTCGTGCAACGTACGACCATCAGGACCCTCAATGCCGCGGTGATGGTCCTGGACGCTTCCGGGCGCATCAAGATGTGGAACCTCGCCGCCGAGCGGCTCCTCGGAATTCCCGAGGACGAGGCGGTGGGACAGTTGCTCTGGACGCTGAACATCCCCGCGCTCGGCAAGGGAGTGTTGCAGAAGATGCGCAAAGCGCTCGGCCAGCAAACCCCGTTGCGCGCCGAGCGAATCGCCTACCAGCTCGCCAACGGAACCGATGGTTGGGCAAGCGTCGCGGCCATTCCCGTTCTCGACGGCGGCAGCGCGCTCGGCTCGGTGATCACGTTCGAGGACGTGACCCGGATGGCCAACCTGTCCGCGGAGATCGCCACGTTGAAAGCGGGCGACGCCAACCATGGCAAGCGCACCCGACGATGATCACCGCGGCGAGGTATTGCGCACCAAGTACGCGGAGCTCGCGCGCAAGTATTCCGACCTCGTCGAGCGGCTGGGGCGTCGCGCAGCCCATGACCTTGCCATCTATCGCCTGGGGTCTTTCGACGTCCGGATCACGGGCGCAGCGCTCGCTCTCGTAAGCGGGGGCACGATCCAGGTCGGCAACGCCCGTTTCATCCAGCTGTCGCGGTCGATCAAGGGACCGTTGATCGCCGCGGAGCCGGATGGCGCGCCGCCGTACGACGATCTGCGCGCGTTGGTGCTCGCCTGGTCGGAACGATTGTTGCGCGAGCGGACTCCCGCCATCGAGATCCGGTATCGCGACGCGGCGTCCGACGCGCTGGTGTCCCTCCGGCTCGAGCGAAGCGTGCAAGCGGCGGGCGCGGTGACGCTGGTTCTTGCCGAGGACGTCAGCGAGAACGTCCGGCGCGACCGCGAGTTGGCGCGGACCCGGCATGCCCTCCTGGACCGCGAGCGCCTGCGGGTGCTCGGGGAGCTGGCCGCCTCGATCGCGCACGATCTGGGAAACACGCTGCGCGGCGCCAGTTTCCAGCTTGCGGCGCTGCGAGACAACACGCTGACGGCGGAGAGCCGTGTCCAGGCGCTCCGCGCCGTGGAGGAGCGCGTCGAGATCGCGTCGGAGATGATCGCCAGGTTGCACGACTTCGCCCGCAGCGGGGCGGTCGGAGAATCCGCGGTCCGGCTCGACCGCATCGTGGCCCAGGCCGTGGCGCTGGTCGACATCGACTTCCATGAGTCCGCCGCTCCGGTGAACGTCAGAACCTCGATTCCCGACCTGCCGGCGCTGCGTGGATCGGTGGCGGAGCTATCGCTGCTGTTCGTCAACCTGCTGCGCAACGCGCGCGATGCGATGCCCGAGGGCGGTACGGTCACGGTTGCCGCACGCCGGGAAAAGAATGCGCTCGTCGTGACGGTGTCGGACGAAGGCACGGGGCTTCCGGCCTCGGTCCAGGCCCGTCTCTTCGAACCGTTCTTCACCACCAAGGGTTCGCGAGGCACCGGCCTGGGCCTCTGGCTCGCTGCCGGAACGATGGAGCGATTGGGCGGAAGCATTCGCGCCGCCAACCTCTCGCGCGGCGGCGCGATCTTCGTGCTCACGTTCCCGCTCGAGCAACCTACTCGGCGCGGTCGCCGTCGTGTTTCGGCGACACGCCGAGCCGGAGCGCGTCCCGCACCGTCCGCGCCTGCCCCTCGGCGGCGTCCGCGCGCTCGTCGAAACGCGTCGCGGACCTGACTTGCCGCAGCTCGCGGGCGCGGATCGCCATCCGCCGCGCCAGCGAGGCCTGCTCCTCCAGCGCGCGGAGCGCCGCCCAGAGCGCTCCTTCCATCGCGGTGCGCTGCTCGAGATACAGGGATTCGGGAGCGAACGCGTGACCGACCCGGCAGCGGAAACGGAGCAAAGCGCTGTCGTGCACCTCGTTGAGCACGCCGCCGCATTCCGGGCAGCCGAGGCTGGACGGGTCGCCGACCTTCAGCGCGCCGTCCGTCGATCCACGGACTTGCAGCGTCGACTCCACCTCCAGCATCGCCGAGTGGGCGGCCACCGCCGGCTCGGAAACCGTCTCGGCCACGAGCTCAGGTAGAAGCTTGCCCAGCTCGGCAACGGGAAGGACATGATCGATTTCCACATTCTCGAGCGCGCTGCGCGGCATCCCGTCGACCAGCGCATCGTTCGGATCCTGGACGACCGCCAAGCCGCCCTGATTCTTGATCGCAATCAGGCCGGCGGTGCCATCGTCGAGCGCGCCGGAGAGCACGACCCCGATCACGCGCGGCCCGTACGTATAAGCGGCGGTTCGAAAGAGCGGATCGATCGCCGGCCGGTGTCCGTTCTCGCGCGGCCCGCGGATCACTCGAATGTGGGATTCGTGCAGCAGCAGGTGGTGATCCGGGCGGGCGACGTAGATGCAGTTGGGAACGAGAGCTTCGCCATTGTGCGCGTGCTTCGCGGGCATCGGACCTGCGGAGCTGAGGATGCGCGGAAGCACGCTCTTGTGCTCCGGAGCGAGGTGCAGGACGACGAGGACCGCGGCGCCGAGGTCCGCCGGCAAGTGGCGAACGAGGCCCCCCAGCGCCTCGATTCCGCCGGCGGAAGCGCCGATGACGACGATGTCGCGCCGGGGCATTCGGTCCAATCTACCCCTGCTTGTCTGCTATCGCACGCGTCGGGGCCGCAAATGTCGAACGCTCGGCTGCTCTTGCTGAAATATCCTGCGGTACGGAGTACCCTCGGGTACGGATGAGCGTATAAGGAACGAACCATGACCCCCCTGAGCGTGGCATTGGTGGACGATCATCTGCTCTTTCGCGAAGGCCTGCGGGCAATGCTCGCCAGCGCTCCCGATCTGCGCATCGTCGCGGAAGCTTCGAATGCGCAGGAGGCCATCCCCGCGGTGCGCGCGTCGGAGCCTGAAGTCGTGGTGCTCGACGTGATGCTTCCCGGCGTCAGCGGGATCGGCATCGCGCGCGAGTTGCTGCGCGAGAATCCCAAACGGCGCCTGCTCGCCCTCAGCATGGTCGCCGACGAGGCGCACGTCGCAGATGCGTTGCAGGCCGGAGTCCTCGGCTACGCGTGCAAATCGCAGTCAGCAGCGGAAGTCGTGGAAGCGATCCGTACGGTAGGGCGGGGTGAGACGTATCTCGCGCCCCAGGTATCCGGTTTCGTCGTCTCCGACTACCGCCGTCTGCGCAGCGGAGACGACGGCGTCCGTTCGCCCCTGGCGACGCTCACCGCGCGCGAGCGGGAGATCTTCGAGCTCTGCATCCAGGGAAATCCAACCGCGCAGATCGCCAAGCAGCTCTGCATCAGCCCGCGCACCGTAGAGACCCATCGCGGGCGCATCCTGCGCAAGCTCAACGCGCACTCCGCCGTGGATCTGGTCCGCCTGGCTGCGCGGTGGGGGCTGCTCGCGCAGTAGCAGCGGAGTTGCGAGGTCGCGCCTCGCGGGCGATGCTCAGCCGCGATGCGTGTGCTGGTCACCGGCGGCGCCGGGTACATCGGAAGCGGCGTCGTCGAGCAGTTGCTGGCGTCTGGCCACTCCGCGGTGGTGTACGACAGTCTTTACAAGGGTCACCGCGACGCCGTGCACCCACAGGCGAAGTTCATCCAGGCCGATCTCCTGGACGCGGCCGCGCTGACATCGGCGCTCGACCGGGTCGAGGCTGTCGTGCACATGGCGGCGGATTCCCTCGTTGGCGAGTCGGTGAGAGAACCTGCCAAGTACTACCGCAACAACGTCGTCGCCGGCCTTCTCCTGCTGGAAGCCATGCGAGGGCGGAGCATCCGCTGGCTGGTGTTCTCGTCGACGGCGGCAATCTACGGCGAGCCTGCCAGGCAACCGATCGAGGAAACCGCTCCGGCCGCGCCTACCAACCCGTACGGAGAGACGAAGCTCGCCTTCGAGCGCGCGCTGCACTGGTACTCGCTGGCGTATGGGCTGCGGTCGATCAGCCTGCGCTACTTCAACGCCGCCGGCGCGACCGCATACTGCCGCGAGCGCCACGATCCCGAGACGCACCTCATCCCGCTGGTGCTCCAGGCGGCGCTCGGCCGCCTGCCGGAGGTAACCGTGTTCGGAACGGACTATCCGACACCGGACGGAACCTGCGTGCGCGACTACGTCCATGTCGAAGACCTCGCGCGGGCGCATGTGCTCGCCCTGGACTCCTTGGCGAGCGGTCATCCCGGCGGTACGTACAATCTCGGCTGCGGCGGCACCGGCTACTCGGTGAACGAGGTGATCGAAGTTGCTCGATCGGTGTGCGGTCGCAGCATTCCGATCCGCCTCGGAGCGAGGAGGGCGGGCGACCCGGCGGTGCTCATCGCCAGCTCCAGCCGGATCTCGCGCGACCTCGGGTGGCAGCCCCGTCTCCAGGATCTGCGAGAAATCGTGCGTTCCGCCTGGGACGCTCTCAAAGCGTAAGGCGGGGCGGTCGTCTGTTGGCATTTGACCGCCGTCAGGGGCAAGTTGCGGACGCGCGAGAATCCGGACGTCAGTCGCGGTGCCGCGTTCCGGCGGCGGGCTCGTGCCTGCCGCCGGTCGTTTCTTATTCGCTACGGGAACCCCCGCCCCTTGCCCCCCGTAGTCGACTGTATTATCGCCAAAGAACGACGATGACCACCGCAGCGCTAGTCGACGACCATCCCGTCTTCCGCCAGGGCCTCAAGCTCCTGTTCGAGCTGCACGGCGACCCGCGCGTGGTTGCCGAGACGTCGCTGCCGCATGAAGCGGTGGAGATGGTCCGCAAGTCGCGTCCCGACGTGGTGCTCCTCGACCTGGTTTTTCCCGACGGCGTCAGCGGCGTCTCCGTCGCTCACGAGCTGCTTCGCCGCAATCCGGCGGAGCGGATCCTCTTCGTCAGCATGGTCAAGGACGCGGCGCGTGTCGCGGACGCGCTCGAATCCGGAGCGCTCGGCTACGCGACGAAAGACCAGAGCGCCGAGGACCTCGTGGAGGCCGTCCGGACCGTCGCTGCGGGGCGATCGTATCTGGCGGCAACACTGGAGAGCGATCGCATTGAGGCGCAGCGCAAGGCCCTGAGGGAGAGCCCGCGTCTCGGGAACCTGGGGTCCCTCACGGCACGCGAGCGCCAGATCTTCGACATGACCGTCGCAGGACTCACCGCCGCGGCCATCGGGCAGAAGCTCTCGATCAGCCGCCGCACCGTCGAGACGCACCGGGCGCGCATCCTCTCCAAGCTCGGCGTCCACTCCGCCGCGGAGCTCGTCCGCATCGCCGCACGCGCCGGGATGCTGTAGCGCTACCGAGAAGCTTGAGAGTTGAGGACCTGGCGAATTGCTGTCTCCAACTCCTCCGGGAGACAAGGCTTGCCGAGGAACATCGTCGCTCCGGCTTCGCGTGCCTGGACGCGAACCCTCTCGCCCACGGCCGCAGAGAGCATGATCACCGGAATGTCCTTCGTCTTCGAGCTCGCTCGAAGGAGACGAAGGATTGTCATGCCGTCCATCGTCGGGAGAGAAACGTCGAGCACGACGACGTCGCAGGTCTCTTGCAGCGCGCATCGAAGGGCGGCATCTCCCTCCGCGGCCGTGGAGACGTCGTACCCGACGTGCCTGAGGTACGCCGCGTAGAGCTCCCGCGCGTCCTCGTAGTCGTCCACGATGAGGACGCGCAGGCGCCCACTCATACATTGCACGTACACGGCTTCTGGCGCGCCGACCACGCTCCGCCAGTGAAAACCGGCAGGTACGACAAAAAAGAAACCCCCGATCTGTTGGGAATCGGGGGTTTCGAGGCAGTGAGAGCGGAAGGAATCGAACCTTCAACCTATGGATTAAGAGTCCATTGCTCTGCCAGTTGAGCTACGCTCCCCCAACGCACCAGCGGGCGGCGCTGTCTATCCGGTCCAGATGCATGCGTCAAGCCTGATGCGCCGGGGGAATCGCGTCGCGCGACTAGAGCCCCGCGAGCGCCGCCAGGATGTTGTTCAGCAGCTGCGTCAGCACGTTGGTCAGCGCGGTGCCGAGCAGGTTGATGCTCAGGCCGTTGAGCAGGTTCGCGACCGCGCAGAGGAGGTTGCCGAGGAGATTGCCGGCGCCTGGGACCGCCGTGATGTCGAGGACCACTTCATTGAGGTGGACGGTGAGCCCAAGCAGATTCAGATCGAGGGGCCCGAGGTCGAGGTGCAGGATCGGACAGGTCGCCTGCGCCACCGAAGGGTCGTTGGTGCGCAGCGCGCGCGTGCCGTTTGGCTCGACTCCTCCGAAGCCCGTCGGCGCGGCGGTCGCCGCGTTGTTCACCGGGATCAGCACGATGGCGCCGGCGACCTGCTGCGCAGGACCCGTCGCGGGAGTGATCGTGCCGGTCAGGCTGCCGATCGCCTTCAAGCCATTCTCGTTGACGAACCCGAGAACATCCATCGTGCCCTGGAACGCGTTGCCGTCCGCCGACGTCCCGTTCACCGGAACGGCGGAGAACGGGTTCCGCTTCGAGCTGTCGGCCCGGGCGGCGGGAACGAGGAACGCCACCGCGGCCAGGAAGGGAAGAGCGACTCGTCCGAACGCATCCATTTTGGACCTCCGCTTTTGGTCCACAACGCTGCCTTCCGCACTCGCAGTGCGGCATCTGGCGGGAACGCCGGCCAGTCCTGCGAATGGCGCGGCGCGGCATGGTCGGTGAAATGCGCTACTGGCGCTGGCCGCGGAGCCAGGCGGTCGCCGCCTCGGTCCGACTGGCCATTCCGTGCTCGCGAAGCACGCGCTCGAGATGGGTTCGCACGGTGCGCGGGCTCATGCCGAGACGGCCCGCGATTTCCTTGTCAGACAGTCCTGCGGCGACCAAAGCCAGCACCTGCGCTTGCCGCGGTGTGGCCCGCAACGCGCGCAGCTCGCCGTCGACACGGCCGAACGCGTCAGAGGCGTGAGCAGCCAACTCGACCAAGACGCGCTCGTCGTCCGCGGTGAACGCGCCCTCGCGCGCCGAAGCGATGTATGTCGTTCCGACGACGGTGCCGCCGGCGACGAGAGGAACATAAAGGGCGGACCGGATCGCCGCGGACCGCGGCGGCAGCGCGCGTTCGGGGTCTTCGATTCCGCCGGCGAGCAGCGCGTGCAGCTGCAGGGCGCGGTCGCGTACCGGTTCGCTCAGGTCGGTGTCCCGGCCACAAACATCGATCACCAGATCGTCGCCGGGCCGGCGGATGACGGCGGCCGCGGCATCGAAGGACACGACCCTTTCCAAGGCGCGGGGCAATAGCCCCGCCAGGTGTGCGTACGATCGGGCGCCCTGTACCTCGGGGAACGGCATGGCTGCGCGGTCGTCCAGATCCCCGTCGCCAGAGAGTGCGTCCGCCGCTTGTTCGAGGGTGGTCAGGGCGTCGAGGAACCTCCTCACGGCGCGCTCCGGAGGGATGGCATCCGGGTGAAGCCGCCGCCAGCTCGCGAGCACCCGCTCGACGCAGTCGTGCAGGAGAATCGTCAGCGGATTGCTCGTGTCGGGACTGCCACTCGGGTCCATCGGCATCAACATTAGATACGAATCGCGTCGTGGCATTCACCGTGCAAGGCGCCGCACGCCGCCTCGGGGAAGAGAGGCGCTGGAGAAAAAGGATGGTTGCACAGGGAGACTCGCCCATTGCGAACGTCCTGATCGTCGACGACCGCGCCGAGAACCTTCTCGCGCTGGACGGCATTCTCAAGCCGCTCGGGGCGCGCATCGTGAAGGCGCGCTCGGGCGAAGAGGCGCTGCTCCACCTGCTCCGCGAGACTTTCGCCGTCATCCTGCTGGACGTGCAGATGCCCCGGCTGGACGGACTACAGACCGCCGAGCTGATCAAGCAGCGCGAGCAGACCCGCCACGTGCCGATCATCTTCATCACCGCACTGAGCCGCGAGGCGGCGTACGTCTTCAAGGGGTACGCGCACGGCGCCGTCGACTACCTCCTCAAGCCGATCGATCCGGAGATCGTCCGCGCCAAGGTGCGCGTGTTCTGCGACCTCTGGGTCCGGGGCGAGAAGATCCGCCGGCAGGCGGCGCAGAGCGAGTTGAAGGACGTCTTCCTCGCTTCCGTCGCCCACGAAATGCGGACTCCGCTCGCTGCGGCGAAAGCACAGGCGCAGCTTGCGCTGCACCAGCTTTCGGAGAGCGAGGGCGATGCCGCCTCCGCCGGCGCGCTGCGGGTCATCTCGCGGCAGATCGACAAGGTGGTGCGACTGGTCTCCGACCTGCTCGACTTCAGCAGGCTGGAGACGGGATCACTGCCGCTGAACCCGACGCAGGTGGACGTGGCGGCGATCGCGCGCGACGTCGTGGCGCGACTGCAAATGGTTGCGGAGGGACGCGAGCTTTCGGTACAGGGGCCAGAATCGGCCACGGCCATCGCGGACCGCGATCGGATCGAGCAGGTCCTGACCAACCTCGTCTCCAACGCGATCCGCTATTCGCCGGAAGGATCGGCGGTGGAGATCGGCGTGCAGGCGCATCCCGAGTGGATCCAGCTCAGCGTTCACGACCACGGCATCGGCGTGCCGCGCGATCAGCAGCAGCGGATCTTCGAGCGCTTCGCGCGCGTCAACGACGACGGCGTAGGCATCGGCCTCGGCCTCGCCATCGCCAAGGCCATCGTCGAGCAGCACGGAGGCCGGATCTGGGTGGAATCGACCGGCAAGCAGGGCGAGGGAAGCACGTTCCACGTACGCTTGCCGGTGAAGAAAGAGTGATTGGCGAGACGCGCGGGCCTCAGTTCATCCGCGAGCGGATCATGCGCGCTGCGCCCTCGGCCAGCGGTTCGTGGGGGTGAATCTTGAGCGCTTCGCTGAACTCGCGCAGTGCTTGCGACAGATCGCCCTTCTTCAGATAGACCCGGCCCAGGTTCAGGAAAGGGAAGTGGCGCGGCTCGTAACGCGGCGCGCTCTTGGCGCGCTCGAGCCACGGCACGGCATCGTCCAGCGCGCCCTTCTCGATCAAGTATGCGCCAATGTCGTTATACGGGTTGCCGAAGTCGGGATCGACCTCGATGGCGCGTTTGCATTCGGCGATGGCGCGCTCGACGTGGCCGGCATGCGCATAAGCCCAACCGAGGAAAGTGTGCGCCTCGGCGGTGGGGCAGGTCTCGATGGAGCGCCGGTACAACTCGACGGCGGCGCGCAACTCTCCTCGGCGGTGCCGCTCGAAGCCCTTCCGCCACAGCTCGACGGCCTGGGCTCGAGCGTCCGGTGCGGACATGCCACTTTCTTAGCAGGATCCGAGGGTCTTGGCTTCCCCCGCGGGGCTCCCCTCGCTCGCCGGATCGACAAGCGAAGCGATCTCCAGATCGAGCCGCCTCCGCGCCGCCTCCTCCGAGCCTGCCGACTCGCGCAGGAGCCAGTGCATGAGCAGGTCGGGCAACTCGGCCGGCGCCACCGCGACGCCAGCGGCATCGCCGGAAACCTGCCGCGCGCTCGAGTAGCGGCGTGACCAGGCGCGCACGGAAAAGAAGTCACGGCGCCGCTCGGCCCAGGCGCATAGCATGCTCGCGGCGATGCGGTGCACGACCGTTGGCTCCGGGCCGCCGCTTTCCCGAAGCGACGGCTCCTCGCCGTGGAAGTCGAGGGTGAAATGCAGCGCGCCGTCGGGGAGCACCGCCTCCAGGGCGTAGACCGTCCCCGCTTGCCGGTAGCGCCAGGGCAATGACAGCGGGCGCGAAACGTCGCGCGCCCAGGCGGCGAGCGCCTCAACGATGTGCCGCACGCCTTGGCGGAGCTCCTGCGACCCATGGCCGTCCAGGTTCGGATCGGCGAGCGGGGGCACCGGCGCCGTCGGATCGAAGCGCAACTCCTTCTCGCCGCGTCCGGTGCAGGACACGAAAGGCGACGCGGCGCGCAGGATCCGCGCCTCGCCGGATTCGACTTCGAGCACGTCACCCGGGTCCATCGTCTCGCCCCGGAGGATCGGAGCGACGCGGCGCAAGTCGGCGAGGAAGCTCTCGCGCGAGACAGGAAAGAGGAATCGGTTCAGCCACGCGTGCTCGCCGCAGAAGCGGAAGCCGGCCGAGCCGGGGACGACCAGGCCGGCCTCGAGCGCGGCTGCGGTCTCCAGATTCCTCGCATGCTCCCTCCAGGGGAACTCGGTGTGCCGGCTTTCGAAGAACTCGAAGTTCTGGCTGGCGTAGCGGGCGAAGTGTGCCGCGAGGCGGAAGCGGGCGCGGAGCTGTTCGGCGGTCTCGCGCGACACGGCCGTGTCGACCTGATCGAAGATGGCACCGGTGGAGTCGGCGAAGACGAGACCCACCTCCCGCACGGGCTCCTCGGAGCGCGTGGGCCACAGCTGCGTGTCGAACCAGCTCACGGTGTGCCCCGGCTCCAGCCGGAGCAGCTCCTTGAAGCCGAGCTTCTGTACCCCGTGGGCGATGAGCGGGTCGTGGGGCAGGAGCACCGTGGTGTCGCGCCCCAGGAGCGCAAGCGAGCGCACGTCGAAGTGGTCCGGGTGGCGGTGCGTGATTACGACGAAGTCCGGAGCGGGCATGCCGTTCCTGTCCACCGTGCGCTCGGGCCACGAGGAGACCGCCCCGCCCTCGAACGGATCGAGCAGCACGGGATCGACGAGGAGGACTGCCTCGCGCGTCTCCACGAGCAGCGTCGCGTGACCGATCAACGTGCAGCGCACACTGGCACGCTACGTCCGAGGCGGACCGACGCCAAGACCCGGCGGTGTCGGGCTGCTCCCAGCGGTCATGGAAGGGACCGGTACGGGCCTAGGCCGCGATGAGTCGATCGCACTTTGCGGCGAAGACGAAGTCGCTCTCGGTCAGGCCGTCGATCTTGTGCGTCCAGATCTCCACCACCACCTTCCCCCAGGCGAGCTGCAAGTCCGGGTGGTGGCCCTGCTCCTCGGCCATGGCGCCGATGCGGTCGACGAAGGGCAGCGCGCTCTTGAAGTCCCTCAGCTTGTACATCTTGCGCAGGTGATGGTCGCGCACGGACTCCCAACCCGGCTCGAGCTGGCGGAGCAGCTCCGCGAGCGGCTCGGCACCGAGCGGCGGCACGCCTCC
>VBKI01000045.1 GCA_005879535.1 Deltaproteobacteria bacterium
ACGCGGATCCAGAAGATCGCCGGCCCTGGACTGCACCGGAACTGGGTCACGATCCCGCACGTCACCAACTGCGAGGACGCCGACATCACCGACCTGGAGGCGTTCCGGGTGGCGCTGAACAAGGAGCAGGAAGTGAAGGTCACCCTGCTCGCTTTCCTGATGAAGGCTTGCGTCGCCGCGCTGCAGAAGTTCCCCAACTTCAACAGCTCGCTCGAAGGCGATCACCTGGTCGTCAAGAAGTACTGGAACATCGCCTTTGCCGCCGACACCCCGCAGGGGTTGGTCGTCCCGGTGGTGAAGGATGCGGACAAGAAAGGCGTCTTCGCCATCGCGAAGGAGACGTCGGAGCTGGCGGCGAAGGCACGCGACGGGAAGCTCGCGCCTGGCGACATGCAGGGCGCGACGTTCACCATCTCCTCGCTCGGTGGGATCGGAGGCACCTATTTCACGCCGATCATCAGCGCTCCGGAGGTCGCCATCCTCGGCGTTTGCCGCGCGCAGATGCGGCCGGTGTGGAACGGATCGGAGTTCAACCCCCGCCTGATCCTGCCGCTCTCGCTCTCCTGGGATCACCGGGTCGTGGACGGCGCGGGCGCGGCGCGGTTCAATACCTTCCTCGCCGGACTGCTGGGCGACGCCCGCAGGATGCTGCTCTGATGGAAGTCCGCGTTCCCGACATCGGCGATTTCAAGGACGTGCCGATCATCGCCGTGCTGGTGAAGGCCGGCGACCGGATCGAGCAGGAACAGCCCATCGTCACGCTCGAGTCGGACAAGGCGACGGTGGACGTTCCGGCGCCCGCGGCCGGGACCGTTGCGGACGTGCGCGTGAAGGTCGGCGACAAGGTATCGGAAGGATCGGTCCTGCTGATCCTGGAGACCGCCGGGAAGGCGGCCGAGCCGCAGAAGCCAAAGCCGGCCGCTCCCGAGCAGGGGCCCAAGGCGGCCCCTCCCGAGGAACCGGCACGGCGAGCGACGCGTGAAGAATCGCACGCCGCCGCGGCCCGCACGGAAGGCGGGCCATTCGACTGTGACGTCCTCGTGCTGGGATCGGGCCCCGGCGGATACGCCGCCGCCTTCCGGGCGGCCGACCTGGGTAAGCGCGTGGTGCTGATCGAGCGCTACAAGGCGCTGGGCGGCGTCTGCCTCAACGTCGGCTGCATCCCGTCGAAGGCGCTGCTCCACGTCGCCAGCCTGATGGACGGCGCGCGCGATCTCGCCGGGCATGGCGTTTCCTTCGGCGACGCCCGCATCGAAGTGGAGAAGCTGCGCGCCTGGAAAGACAAGGTGGTGGGTCGCCTCAGCGGCGGCGTGGCGATGATGGCGAAGGCGCGCAAGGTGGAAGTGGTCACGGGCGAGGGGAAGTTCACCGGACCGCATGAGCTGGCGGTCGGCGAGCGCCGCATTCGTTTCGACAAGGCGATCATCGCGGCGGGCTCGCAGGCGGCGAAGCTGCCCTTCCTTCCCGATGACCCGCGCATCGTCGATTCCACCGGCGCGCTGGAGCTGCCGGCGGTGCCGCAGCGGATGCTGGTGATCGGCGGCGGCATCATCGGGATGGAGATGGCGACCGTCTACTCGACGCTCGGCTCGCGCATCGACGTCGTCGAGATGCTCGAGGGATTGATGACCGGCGCAGACCGCGACCTCGTCCAGGTCTGGCAGAAGAAGAACGCGCCCCGCTTTGATCGCCTGATGCTGAAGACCAAGACCGTCGGCGCGGAGGCCGCGCGCGATGGCATCCACGTCCGCTTCGACGGCGGCGCGGAACCGGCCATCTACGATATGGTCCTGGTGTCCGTCGGCCGCACGCCCAACGGGAAGAGGATCGGCGCCGAGGCGGCCGGCGTCCAGGTGGATGACCGCGGCTACATCCCCACCGACAAGCAGATGCGGACGAATGTGCCGCATATCTTCGCCATCGGCGACATCGCCGGTCCGCCGATGCTGGCGCACAAGGCGACGCACGAAGGCCATGTGGCCGCGGAGGTCGCGGCCGGGCACAAGGCCTCCTTCGACGCGCGGCAGGTTCCGTCGGTCGCCTACACCGATCCGGAGATCGCCTGGGCCGGTGCCACCGAGGACGAGCTGAAGAAGAGCGGGACGGAGTACGGCAAATCGGTCTTTCCCTGGTCGGCGAGCGGGAGGGCCATCGCCAATGCCCGCGACGAAGGGTTCGTGAAGCTGCTCTTCGACAAGGCGAACGGGCGGGTGATCGGAGGCGGCATCGTGGGTCTGAACGCCGGCGACCTCATCTCCGAGATCTGTCTGGCCATCGAGATGGGCGCCGACGCGGAGGACATCGGGCGCACCATCCATCCGCATCCCACGCTCGGCGAGAGCATCGGACTTGCGGCAGAGGTGTTCACCGGAACGTGTACCGATCTTCCCCCACCGCGCCGGCGTTGATAGAACCCGCCTTTCGAGGCCGTCTGGCGGAACTGGCAGACGCAGTGGACTCAAAATCCACCGGGGTAAAACCCGTCCCGGTTCGATTCCGGGGACGGCCACTTCTGGAGCATCGGCGGTGATCAACCTCCTTCTCGCATTGGCGGCCGGCGTACTCGGGTTCCTGGTCTTCTACGTGACCGGCATCGCGCACGCGCTCGGGTCGATCTTCCCCGGAGCGGTGGCGGCGATCGGCACCTACATCCTTCTCGCCCGCCGGACCGGCAAGCAGCTGGAGGCGGTGATGGGAGTGGCGCAGAAGGAGATGATGGCGCGCAAGCCGGACCGCGCCGTCCAGGCGCTCCAGGACGCCTTCGCCCTCTCCCGCTGGCAGTTCGGCATTTCCTCCAGTCTGCACGCGAACATCGGCGTGCTGCTCTACGTGCAGAAGAAGTACGACGAGGCCGAGCCGCACCTGCGCAAGGGAGCGGCGACGATGATCAAGCTCTGGCTCGCGCAGGCCATGCTCGGCGCCATCCTGTTCCGGCGCAAGCAGTACCCCGAGATGGAGAAGGTGTTCGACGGCGCCATGCGGGGAAACAAGGGCGAGACCCTGCTCTACGCCGTCTACGCCTGGGTCGAAAACCAGCGGGGCGAGAAGAAGAAAGCCATCGAAATTCTTCAGAAGGGCGTGAAGGAGAATCCCTCGGACGAGAAGCTGAAAACGCTGCTCGGCCGCGCCCAGAACGACAAGCGGCTGAAGCTCGATGGCTGGGGCGAGCAGTGGTGGCAATTCTGGCTGGAAACGCCGCCGATGATGACCGGTCCGGCAGGCGGCGCCGTGTTCAGCGGGCGACAGCGATTTGGCCGCGGGGGGGGATTCAGGCGTTAGCGACGGATGCTTTGAGACGGGCACAACGCCGCGGCAGGCAGGCGACTGTCCCCTGTCGTCCTACATCTTGGCGTTCCTACAGCCGAATCGCTACCTTCCCGGCGGGCTGTTGGGTGGCGTGCGCTCAGGGGAGACGGCGTGAACGTCCGGGTGGTGGGGGCTGGGGAGGCGGCGGAGACGCTGCGAGCGGCGCTGGCGCGTGTGGGGCTCGCCGAGCGCGCCGGAGAGCCGGCTGCCTTCGTCTGCACCGTGGACGATCTCTCCCGCGCCATCGCCATGCGCGAGCTCGCCCAGGTCACCGGTCCGATCGTCGTGCTCACCGACGACGCCGCATCCGCCATCGAGGCGGGCGCAGACGACGCCGGCGGGACCGCCGACGAAGTAGCGCGGCGGGTTTCCGCGCGCATCCGCGCGCCCAAGGTCTCACGGCTGGAAGAAACGCCGATGGCAGAGCCGCCGGCGGCCAGCGGCCGGCGGCAGAAGCCGTTGATCCTCGTGGTCGAGGACGATGAGGATGCGCGGATGGTGCTCACCGAGCTCCTCCGTCCCCGCTACGACGTGGACGCGGTCGGCGACGGCGAGACGGCGCTCAAGCGCGCCGCGGAGCTGAATCCGGACCTGGTGCTCCTCGATCTGTTCTTGCCCGGCATGGATGGATTCGGCGCGCTCACCGGGCTGCGCCGCAACTCGAAGACGGCGGACACGCCGGTGATCTTCCTCTCCGCGCAAGGCGACGCCGAAACGAAGTCGCAGGGCCTCTCGCTCGGCGCCGCGGACTACCTGGCGAAACCCTTCAGCGAGCAGGAGCTGATGGCGCGCGTCGATCGCACCCTCAAGCTCACCGCGCAGAAGGAGCACTTCCGCGCGCTCGCCCAGACGGACGGCCTCACCGGCCTGCCCAACTTCCGGTCCTTCCACGCTCGCCTGGAGGAGGAGGTCTCACGGGCCCACCGCTACGGTCACCCCTTGGCGTGCGCGATGGTCGACCTCGACGGGCTGAAAGAGATCAACGACAAGCTCGGGCACGCGGCGGGAAACCGCGCCATCGTCGCCCTCGCCGACGCCGTTCGCGAGGAGCTGCGCGACACCGACTTCGCCGCCCGGTACGGAGGCGACGAGTTCGTCGTCCTGCTGCCGCAGACCAACGAGACGCAGGGAGCACAGTTTGCCGAGCGCCTGCGGCGTCGACTGGTCGAGGTCAGCCAGGATGCCGGCCTGCCGGTGCGCGGCTCCATCGGCGTTGCCGCGGTCAATGCGGGCGAGCTGGACTCTGCGGACGCGGCGGAAGACCTGCTTCGGCGCGCGGACGAAGCGCTGTATCGGGCGAAGCGCTCGGGGCGCGACCGGGTCGAGGTCGCGCAGGTGCCTCATTGAGACGTCTTACCCGATACCGGTGACCTTGATTTCCGGCGGCGCGCTGGTCTCGACGTCGTCGTCCGAATCGTCGTCGCGCCGCGGACCGCGTCCCGAGTACCGGTACAGCTTGTTGTAGAGCGTCTTCTCGCTGATGCCGAGCGCCTGCGCGGTCCGCGCCTTGTTGTTCTGCAAGCGCGTCAGCGTCGCGAGGATGTACTCCTTCTCGATCTCGCGCAGCGGCAACCCGTAGGGGAGCTTGAGATATGCGCTCTCGCCCCCGCCGGCAGCGAGCTCGCTGGGAAGATGCTCGGCCTCGATGACGCCGCTGCCGCAGAGGATCACCGCGCGCTCGAGCGTGTTGCGCAGCTCGCGGATGTTTCCCGGCCAGCCGTAGTCCGTCAGCCGCTTCATCGCCTGCGGGGAGACGCCGTGGAGCTTCTTGCCCGCCTCCCGCGCGAAGCGATCGATGAAGTGTTGCACGAGGACCGGGATGTCCTCGTGCCGCTCCTTCAGCGGCGCGAGGTTGATGTGGAAGACGTTCAGGCGGAAGTAGAGGTCCTCGCGGAAGCGGCCGCCCTTGATCTCGTCCTTGAGCTCGCGGTTCGTGGCGCTGATCACGCGCACGTCGACCGCGATCTCGCTCTTGCCGCCCAGACGGCGGAGCCGCTCCTCTTCGAGCACGCGGAGGAACTTCGCCTGCAGCTCGATGGGAATCTCGCCGACTTCGTCGAGGAAGAGCGTCCCGCCGTCGGCCAGCTCCCAGGCTCCGAGGCGCCTCTGCTCGGCGCCGGTGAAGGCTCCGCGCTCGTGACCGAACATCTCGCTCTCGATGAGCGTGGCGGGAATGGCCGAGCAGTTGATGGCGATGAACGGCTTGTCGCGGCGCGGGCTGAGCTGATGGATGGCGCGGGCCACCATCTCCTTGCCGGTGCCGCTCTGGCCGGTGATCACCACGCTGGCCTTGGAAGGAGCCACCTTCTCCACCAGCTCCATCGCGCGCCGCATCGGGGGCGAGTTGCCCACCAGCCCGACGCCGGAATCGACCTGGCCCAGGCGCCGGCGCAGGACCTGCATCTCGTGGAGGGTTTCCTTCTTCTCCAGCGCGCGCTGGAGGATGACCCTCAGGCGCGCCGGGTCGAGCGGCTTCTCCACGAAGTCGAAGACGCCTTCGCGGACGGCCTCGACCGCGGCGTCGATCGTCCCCTTCCCGGTGATGATCACGACCGGGGTGTCCGGTTGCTCCTCTCGCAACGCGCGGACGAGCGCCAGCCCGTCCAGCTTCGGCATCACCAGGTCGCTGATGATCACGTCCGGGTGGGTCTCGGCGGCGAGCTTCAGCGCACCGTGGCCATCGGCCGTCTGATCCACCTCGTAACCCCACCGCTGCAGAAGCTCCGCAAAAAGCTCTCGAGTGGACTCTTCGTCATCGACGATCAGGATGCGGGCCTTCGGCATGACGGGTGGTTACCTCGGGTGGAGAAAGGAGAGTGAGAGGCGGGCGCCCCCTGCCGCAGGGGTTTCGATCGAGAGCTCGCATGCTGCCTCGGGGGCGAGCCGGCGCGCGGCGTCGAGGTGCGGAAGCGCCTGCTCCCTGTTGCCGACACCGCCGTCGGCGCGCAACTGCAGGATCGCGACCGCCCCGCGCGGCTGGACGCTCGCCGCGACTCGCCCGCCGTCGCGAGCATGCTCGATGCACACGACCAGCGCGTGGGCGATCAGATCACCGAGATACAAGCTCTCCGAGCTCACCATCAGCGTTGCGGGAGCGCTGTTGGTCAGCTGAACGGACGCGCGGCGGGCCTCGTAGGCGAAGAGAACGAAGGCGCGCTTCAGGGCGGCGCCAAGGTCCGGCGTCAGGTGCTGCGGCGCGGCGAAATCGCCGAAGGAGCGGAGCAGCGCATCGACACGGCCGATGCCGTCGCGCATGGCAGAGAGGTGCTTCTCGATGGGGGAGCCGCCCTTCAGCTCCGGGGACGCCAGCTTCTCGGACATCAGCTGCAGGTGGAGCACCATGTTGTGCAGCGGATTCTTGCCTTCGTGCGCGAGCCCGATGGCCACCTTCTCGAGCAGCCGGGCACGATCAGCGGCACGCCCCTGCACGTCCTCGCCCGCCGGTCTGGGAATCCTCTGAATTGGGTACCCCATATGACGCCTCGCCGCCGTCCGGCGCAGACTCGGCCGCGACATCGATCGGGCGCAACTTGCCGTCCGCTGGAGTTTTTACTGCCCAACGCTGACGGCGCTACAGGGAGTTGAAAAAAATACGCCCGGCGCGCAGCGGCTAGTTTGCGTTGTAGGTCTCCGCCGTGGTCGTCGAAGAGGCGTCGGTCCCGCCCGAGGCGAGCTGTTCGAGCACCGTGCTCGTCAGCGGCGCGAGGCCGAAGTTCTTGCGCCGCTCCAACATGCTGGCGGTCGGGCGCTGACTTCCCAAGTCGGGATCGTACCGCTCGCAGGACGCGAGCGTCGACGTCCCGTCCGTGCCTCCGCAGAGCAGGATGTTGAAGTTCGAGAGGCCGATCGCCGCGTGGCTGCTTCGCGCCGCGCGGAGGTTGGCCGTGGCCGTAAAGGTAGCGGTGCCCGGTTTGAACAGAAACTGCGTCGCTGACGCAGTGCCGTTTCCACTGCCAGTGACCCCACCGGAGACAAACACCCACCCGGCGTTCACCCCGCCAACCAGCATTGCGGTGTGGCCGCGCTTGTCCTCGACGGTGCTGGTCGTCGACACCCTTCCGGTATTGCTGAACGAACCGCTTCCGCTCGGGTTGAACAACTCGGCGGTGTCGTTGCCCGTGACTCCGCCCACGATCAGGACGTTGCCCGTCCCCAGGAGGGTCCCGGTGAAATTGGACCTCGCCTGGGCCATTGAACTGCCGACGTTCGCCACCGTAGGCGTTGCGGCGGTACCAGCGTCGTAATTGATGGCGGTGGACAGGTCCGTTGTGCCGTTCGTTCCCCCAGCGATCAGCACGTGGCTCGAGTCGAGAAGCACGGCGATGTGCCGGGCCCGTGCAGCCGTCACCGTGCCGGTCGTGATGTCGGTCGTAGTCGAGAATGTATTCGTTGCGGGGTCGTAGAACTCAGCTGTCACCGTTGGGGTGGTCAGGTTGGCGGCCGTGTATCCGCCGGCAAGCAGGACCTTGCCGCCATTGTTCGGCGCGCCCGATGGAATCTTCACCGCCGTGTGGAAAGCCCGCGGGAAGTTCATGGTCAGGGTGCCCGGTGGTGGCGTGCAGCTACCGTTGGCGTCGCAGAGCACTGCCGTATTCAGCGGCGTACCGGCCGCCGTCGCGCCGCCCGCGATGAGCACCTTGCCGTTGTCCAATGCGGTCACCGTGACGCCTTGGCGCGCCTCGGCGGCGTTCTGGCTCAACAGGAACCACGACCCCGGAGCGATCGTCGCCGTCGCCGTCGCCGTCGCGGTCGCACCGGCGAGGTTGGTCACCGTGAGCGTGTAGACGGTGTCGAATTGGATGTCGTTGAAGGTCGTGCTGGTCGCGCCGGCCGCCGTTCCGTTGATGGTCGCGGTCCCGCCATGCGCGTCGTACGTGTGATTCAGGGTAACCGCATCGCCACGGGCGAAGAATGCGGTGCTCGTTCCCGAGACGGCAAAGACGAAGCTGTTCGTCATGATCGACGGCTGCGGTTCGACGGTGACCACGACGCGGCTGAAGACCGACGTCGATGCGGCATTCTGAACCGTCGCCGTGAACGTGCACGTGGAAGTAGACGTCACCGTCGGCGCGGTCGGGTTCGGGTTCGAGGACCCATTGCCGCTGGCCAGCGGGATGGTGAATCCGGCGATCGACCCTTGCGTGCAGGCGACAGTGACCGACGCATTCCCGGTCACTCCCGTCGTCTTGACGGACAGGGGAATGGCCTCCCCGGACGTCACGTGCACGGTCGAGGAACCGAACTCCGTGATCACCGGCGAAGCGACGACCGTGATCGTCACGCTGGCCGGCTGGCCGCCGCTCCCGGTGGACACCGAAACGCTGGTCGTCGGATTCGTCACGGTCAGCGTGTAGGTCGTGAGCGCAGTGGGCGCGACCACCACCGTCCCGCCGCTCGTGATGGGAATGTTTCCCGGCGTGATGACGCCGTTGCCGCCTACGAAAGTCGCCTGCAGCGCCGCGCTCGAACCCGAGGTGATGGTCGTGGAGGTGCCGAACGTCATGATGTTCGGAGGGACGCCGACGTGGACCACGAGTGGAATCGAAACGGAATCCGGCACCGTCGCAGCGTTGCTGATCACGACCGTATAGTCGAGCTCGGTCGTGGACGAGTCCGTCGTCGGAATCGTCACTGTGATCTGCCCACCTGACGTCATGGTCGATCCCTTCGTCGCGCCAGCCGCGTCCTTGACGACGGCGGTCATTCCGCTCCCGAACGTGGGCGCCGTGAAGGTGAACGAGCCGTTCTGTCCTTGCTGGATGGAGCTCGGGCTCACGCTGGCATTGCCAGTGAATGACGCGGGCCCAACGACGGCGACCGACACGTTGGACGGCTGCCCAGTGGTTCCCGACTGTACGGAGACGCCTGAGCGGCTGGTCACGCGCAGCGAGTAGGAAGTGAGAACGTCGGGACTCACCAGTAGTGAGCCGCCGGTCGCGATGCCCACGCTGCCGCCGCTGCCGTCGCTGATGGTCGCCGTCGCGCTAGTGCCGGTGAACGACGCACTGATCACGGTCGTGGTACCCGCCGTGATCGTCGTCGAAGTACCGCCGGCTACGGTGAAGCTCGTGATGACCGGATTCGCATTGTCCACATGCAACGTGCCGTTTGCCGTTGCCGTCGTTGCATCGCCGGCAGTCAGTGTCGCCGTCAGTTGCCGATCACCGTCCGTGAGCGTCGTCGTATTGACGTCGAAGGCGTAGAGCGGCGGCGTCGCCGCGGGCGTCGAGGCGGTGAAGTTCGTCGACCCGGCCGCGAGCGCGACGCTTTGTACGCCGCTCGATGCCCTCGCCGAAACGATGACGCGGACGGTGCCGCTCAGGAAATCGGTCGCCGCATGTCCCTCGGCTCCGACGACCGCCACCGAAGCGTTGGCGCTGGACGTCCCGGCGGTGCACTTCCCTGAAACGCAAACCGGATAGTCGTTGGGGCAGGAGAAATCCTCGACGCAGGGAATCTGATTCCCCGCCTCGACGCTGCACGCTGCGGCCGCGAGTGCGAGGACCGCCAGGACGCGGATGGGAATCATCTTCGATGTCTCGGTCATGCCAGCCCTCGGCCGGCCCAGAGCGCGTCGGGCCGGGCGTTCAAGGAAGTTCGAAGAGTCAGAAGGCAAAGAGCGCCGTCGCAATGCCCGCCGCGACCAGGCCACCCGCCAGGCCGACGAAGCTCAGCGTCTTGTTCTGTCGCTCGGTCTCCAGCAGTCGCTGCGCTTCGGCGCCGCTGTGGACCTTGCCGGTCAAGTCGTTGTGCGCGGAATTCGCCTGGGTGAAGGCATAGGCGCCCCCGCCGAGCGCCGCGATTGCCACGCCCGCGGTGACAAAGGCCATGGTGCGCTGGACCCCGCTGGAGGAGCGCACCTGCGTCTCGCGCGGGAACGGAGTCGCGGCGACCGCGGCGACGGGCACCACCGTCCTCTCCGGCGGGGGCGTCGCCATCGCGATGGGCTTCGCCGGCTTCGGGGGCTCCTTCATAGCGACCGCGGGAGCCGCCTCTTTCTTGCCGGTGTCCGGTTTCGCCGCGACGCCGGGAAGCGGCAGCGGCGGCACAGGCGTGGCGGACGCGACCCTTTCCGGCTCCTTCTTCGCCGGCGCCGCCGCACCCCCCGGCAATGGCAGCGGCGGTGGAAGGAGCTTGTCGTTCGCTGCCGATTGCGCCGGGGCTGGAGATGCCTCGAGTCCAGGCAGCGGCAGCATCGGTTCCGACTTCGCCGTCCGGAGGGGTGCAGCAGGGCTGGGAGCCGCCGCGGCCTCCGCGCCGGGAAGCGTCAGTCCCGGTCCCGGCAGAGCAAGCATTTCATGGGGAGAAGCCTCGAGCTGGACAAGCTTCGCCTTGACCTTCGAGACGTTCGCGGGCAGCGCCAGCGGGTCGCTGAGGTAGGCCTCGTAGCTCTTCTTGGCTTCCGCCTTGTTCCCGAGGCGTGCGTACGCGTCGCCGATACCGATCAGGTACTCGGCATTCACCTCGGCCTTGTACGCCGCCTTCCATTCCTTCAGCGCCTTGCGCCAATCGCCGCGCTTTTCGGCTTTTCGCGCCGCGCTCACATGGGACTGTCCGCTGGCAAACGCGGGGGCCGCAACACACACGACGATGGCGACTGAAACGGGCGCAAACGCTCGCATGGCTGCCCCCTCTGCCGCCGAAGGCTCCCCGGCGGGGTGCTCGCTCAAGCATTCCGCCGGGTTGGGGGGTTATGTCAAGCAGTCTGCTTTTCGGGCAGCGGGGCGAGCGCCGGCTTTTCCGACGAAAGATCCACCAGCTCGATCCCCACCTTCCGGGCGACCTCGAAGATGCGTTCGTCCCGGTAGAACTCGCCGTACACGATCCGCTTGATCCCCGCGTTGGCGATCATCTTGAAGCACGGCCAACACGGGCTGGCGCTGGTGTAGATGTCCGCACCCTCGATACGCACGCCGTTGCGCGCCGCCTGAAGGATTGAGTTTGCTTCGGCGTGGATCGTCGCCACGCAGTGCCCGTTCTCGAGCAGGTGACCCACCTCGTCGCAGTGCGGCATTCCCCGGATGCTGCCGTTGTAGCCGGTGGAAAGGATGATGCGGTCGCGGACCAGGAGCGCTCCCACGTGCTTGCGATCGCACGTGGCTCGCGACGCTACCACGGTCGCGATCTGCATGAAGTAGCTGTCCCAGTCGGCGCGCATGGCGCCAAGTCTAAGCCGGCCGCCGCCGCTCCGCCTAGAGCTCTACTGTCCGCGCGCGATCGGCGCCGCCAGCGGCGCCGCACCGGCCATCACCGAGCCTTCCCTGAGGCCCGCGAGCTTTCCGATCCCGGCGCGCGCGACGAACGCGCGGATCTTGAAAGGGGGCGAGAGAAACGTCTCGCCGGGCATCGGCACGTCGAAGGAAAACTCGTCCTTGCTGAGCCCGCCAAAGGCCACCTTCGCGGTCCGATACCCTTCGACCAGGCCGACCAGGCGCCCCGATGGGACGTCGAAGACGCCGCCGCCCGACGCTCCGTAGCCAATCGGCGCGTCGGTCTTCATCGCTCGCTGAACGCGGGGGTCCTGCTCGTCGAGGTCGAGCTGGCTGACGATGCCCGAAGAGACGCTGAGGGCACGGCCATAGGGAGCGCCGACCACCACCACGTCGTCGCCGACATCCACGTGCTCTTCGCTTGCCAGCTGCGCCGGCGCCAGCGTCTCCCCGTAGACCGCGAGGAGCGCGAGGTCTTCGTCGGGCACCTTGCCTTCGGCGATGACCCGGGCCGGCAGCCGGTGCAGCTTCGGCCGCTCCACGACGACCTGGAAGGAAGCCGTCCCCGAGAGACCTTCGCGCTGGACGACGTGCTCGTTCGTCAGCACGAACGAAGTGTCGCCGTCCGTCGCCACCACCACACCGCTGGCGGTGCGCTCGACCTTCCCGCGAACCAGGACTTCCACCCGGACGCTGTGGCGGAGCGCCTTCTGCACCACCCTGCTCTTTTCGCTCTTGGCGAAGGCGGGTAGCGCGAGAAGCGCGAGCAAGGCGGCGGCGATGCGAAAGGTCAAGACGCCTCCCTTCGGGTTGCCTCTCCTTCAACAGTACAAGCGGGTGCTCCGATTCCAAAATGTCCGACAGTTTTGCAGGACAAGTGCGACATTTCCTCTGGTACGCTGTGCGCGTGGGTCGCAAACGCAGCTCTACGCCCCTCATCGTCATCGGGTTCTTCGTCGGCCTGCTGCTGGCCAGCCTGGACCACATCCTCCCCGCAGCCCGGCTGCAGGAAGGCGTGGGGCGCTGGGTAGTAGTGCTCGTCGACTGGGTTGCTCCGCCGCTGGCGGGCGTGCTGCTCTCGGGGGCGCTGCTCTACGCCCAGCGCGCGCGAAAGCTGCACGAGGCCGAGCGCGCGGCTGCGCAGGTCCTGGCGGAGCGGCTGGCGGGAACGGAACGCCGCCAGGCGATCTGGGTGATCGCGGCAGCGGTGGCGCACGACGTCAAGAACCCGCTTCACAACCTGGCCCTGCTCGTCGAAGAACTCGCCGAAGAGAAGGACCCCGGCGCCCGCGACGAGCTGATCCGCCGCATCCGCGAAAACGTGACCCGGGCCAGCGACCGGCTCTCCGAGCTCTCGCGCGCGGGCAAGGGGCAGGAAGGCGTCGATCAGATCATCGATCTCGCCCGCGCGCTCGAGATGGTGCGCGAGCGCCTGACGCCGGCGCTGCAGGAGACGGCAACGGTGCTGCACATCGAGTGCCCGCGCGGACTGTCCGTCCGCGGAGACGAGCACGCGGTGCGCAGCGCAGTGGAGAACGTGGCCGCGAACGCGCTCGAGGCCCTCCAGGCGCGCGGGCCGGGCGGCAAGCTTTCGCTGCGGGCGGCGCGCAAGGATGGCACCGTGGAGCTGGTGATACAGGACGATGGTCCTGGGGTCCCGGAACAGCTCCAACCTCGTCTTTTTACTCCGTTTGCCTCGGGAGATGGAGGCACCGGTCTCGGTCTGGCCATCGCCCGGGCGCTGGCACGGGCGGGCGGCGGCGACCTGGTCTTCGCGGGCTCCGCAGGCGGCCGTACGACCTTCCGGTTTACTTTTCAGCCGGCCTGAGGGTTAACCTCCCACATGCTTCCCGATCGCGCCGAAACCGTCCCACGCACGGCCCCGCGTTCCATTCTCCTCGTCGAGGACGAACCGGATGCCCGAACCATCCTCTCGCGGCGCTTGCAGGCGTTCGGGTGGAACTGCCTGGCACATGCGAGCGTGGAAGGCGCGCTGTCGGATCCCGACCTCCGTTACGTCGACGCCGTGGTCGCGGACGTGGTGCTCGGCGAGGGCAAGATGTCGGGCATCGATCTGATCCCCGCCCTGCGCAAGCAGGAGGTGCGTGCCCCGGTAGTGCTGGTGACGGCATTTGCCGATACCCAGCGCGTCAAGGCGCTTCGGCAGATCCTCGACAAGGTAACCACGGTGGACGTCGATCTCGCGCGCCTCGTGAACCGCGCTCTCTCCAAGGCGCGGCTGACGCGCAAGGAAGAGGAGGTCGCCCGCCTGGTTCTCAAGGGGCTCACCTCGGCCGAGATCGGCGCGATGATGGGCAACAGCGAGAAGACCATCAAACAGCATCTGACGCAGGTCTATGCGAAGCTCGGCGTCGCCGGCCGCGCGGAGTTCTTCCACCTCGTCTTCCCGAGTTAGCCGCGCGGTCGCCTGGGTCGGAGGCGCCGTGCTTCGACGAGAGCCGTACCGGCTGCTGTTCCCCCTCGGCGCCCTGCTCGCATGGGCGGGCGTCCTCCCCTGGCTGTTCTTCGCCTTCCGGCTGCGCAGCATCTACGAGCCCGTCACCGGCGTGCTCGCGTACCGCTCCTTCCTCCATCCGCTGGCGGAGCTGGACGGTTTTCTCGGCTGCTTCGCGGCGGGAGTGATCCTCACCGCGCTCAGGCCGCCTCCCGCCGGATGGCAGATCGTGGTGGCCGCCGTCGCGCCCTTGATCAGCGCCACCTGCGCGGCCATCGGCCAATGGCAGCTCGGACAGGTCGCGTCCCTCGCCCTGCTCGCGGTGATGCTCCAGTTCACGCTCCGGCGTCTGTCGCGCCCGCTCTCGCCGAGCCTCTTGTGGATCGCCTTCGGGTTCTTGATGGGTGCCGGAGGCGCGGCCGTTGCCGAGCTCGCGGCGACGCGCGGAAGCTCCTGGTTCTGGGTGCACGAGATGGGGCGAGACCTGGTCATCCAGGGGCTCTTCACCGGGCTCGCGGTCGGCGCGGGCCGGGTGATGCGCACCGGGGATCGCACTCATCCGGCGCTGCACCTCGTCGCAGGCGCCGTGTTCATCGCCAGCTTCTGGGTGGGACCCCGCTTCGGAACGCACCTGGGGTTCGCCATCCGCGCCGCGGTGACGATCTGGCTCGCGCTTCCTCTGCGGCCGGAGTGGGAGTTCGGCCCGCGCAACCTGCGGCGCTCGTTTGCCCACCTCGCGCTCTGGATGCTCGCCGTCGGCAACGCCTGGATCGCCGTGGCTCCGCAGATCCGGCGCGCCGGCCTCCACGTGATCTTCCTCGGCTGTTTTACCGCGCTCCTGCTCGCCGCCCTGTTTCCCCGCGCGGGCGAGGCGCCGGCGTTCCCCCTGCGCAAGCTGGCCTGGGCGGGTAGCCTGGTGGCGCTCTCGATGATCGGCCGGGTGATGGTCGAGCTCGACCCGACCTGGTTCCACCTCTGGATGGGAATCTCTGCCGCCTCGTTCCTGGCGGCCACGATCGCCTGCTTGCGCGTGCCGGTGCGGACCCCTCAGTCCGTGTAGCGCTTCGCCAGCAGCAGGATGATCCCGTCCTTGGCGCAGTGCTCGCAATAGCCGTACTTCTGCAACCCCGCGAGCGTCTCCTGCACCTGCGCCTGCTCTCGCGCCGCGAGCTGAGCCTTCTCGTCGCCCAGGTACCGCAGGACGCGCTCGGCGTTCTTCCGCAGCGTCCGCTTGCGCTCGTCGAAGAAGTGATCGCGCAGCCGGCGGAAGAGATCGGGAAAGATCTGCGAGTAGTCGATCTGTCCTTCGGGATGCTCGAGCCGGTGCGCACCCACCGCCGCGATCAGCCCGCGCCGGAACTCCCGCCGGTCTTCGGAGCCCGCCATCACGATGGCTTCCGTCTGCGCCATCATCTCCTCGTCGGGCCGCTCCATCTCCCCGGTGTGTGGATTGCGAAGCCGCTCTCCGCGCGTCCAGGCGAGCACGTGCAGGACGTACCGCTCGAACATCGTCCGGTACTGCTTCTCGGAGACGAGACCCATGGCCTCGCGCACTTCCTCGTCGAGCACGTCGAGGTACTCCCCTTCCGCCACCCGCACGAACTCCTCGTGGTCGTGGTAGCCGTCCACCACTTCCTGCTGCAGGAACTCGTAGACGCTCTTGTCCCGGGTGAGCGATTCCAGCTCTTCCAGCACTGCCTGTGGCGTCAGGCAGCGGTAGGCAGGATTCTGCGCGGCGTTTCCGATCGCCGTCTTCAGCTCGCGTGCGCTGGCCCCGGTGCGGCCTTCGTAGTTGGGATAGTTGTCCGACTCGCGCCAGAAATCCTGCAGGTGTTTGCGCAGCTCGCGGGCCTGCTGCGAGGAGAGGCGGTCGGGCGCGCGTCCCTCGTCGTAGAGGCGCGCCTTTTCCAGGGGCGTCAGGTGATCCGCCAGCTTGCGCAGGTCGCCCTTGTATCTGTCGCTGACCGGCTTCTTCAGCCGCGTGAGCACGGCCCAGAGCGCCCCCACCCAGGTCGCGTGCGGCGCCACGTGCTTGCCGACGGTCTCGCGCAGCCGGAACTCGTAGACGCGCCCCTCTTCCTGCACGCGGCGCAGGTACGGCACCCGCACGAGCTCGATGCGGCCCTTGAAGGAAGCGAAGTCCCCCATCTCCTTGAAGGCGGAGAGGTGCTTCTCATTGGTCGAAGCGACCAGCACCGAGTCGAGGTGCAAGAGGAAGTGGTTCATGCGGGCGATGCCCGTCTCCACCGTCCCGAGCAGGTACTTGTAGTGCTCCAGGGGCCGCTTCAACAGGTCGGAGAATTCGATCACGCCGCGGTTCCCGGAGACCAGGGGTCCGAACGGCTCGTAGAGCGAGAGGTTCTGCAGCGTCCCCGGGAGCGCGCCGTGGCTCTTGTCCGCCGTCACTTGCCGGTAGTCGGCGTCTACCGACATCTGCGGCTCGACGGTGACCGCGCCGATCATGTACCGGCGCGAAACGTAGAAGCGCTCCACTTGCACGTGCCGCAGCACCTTGAGGACGTCGCCGTTGTACGACTGCAGAAGCGCCGCGTAGAGGTGCCGGCACTTGTGGCACAGCTCGCCCTCGAGGACGCCGGCGGTGAGCTCGAAGTCGGCGCCGGGCTTGGTGTGCTCGGCGAGGAGCCGCTGCCGCTCTCCCCGGGGAACGAGGAACAGCGGGTGGTCCCTCATCTCGCAGGCGAGACGCGCGTCGATCTGCTCGCCTTCGAGATGCGCGTAGGTCTCGACCGCTCCGGTCCCGAGCTTGGTCTCGCCGAACCCGATCGAGCCCTTCACCAGCCGCTCGTTGGGGAAGATCCAGTTGAAGCGGTAGAGCGCGCCCTCGTCCTTGCGCGAGTAGTCCTCGAGCGCGCGCTGCAGCGCGGCGACGAGCGACGATTTCGCCGAGCCGTTGGGACCGTGGAGCAGGATCAGCTTGTGCACCCGGCCGGCGCGCACGAACGAGTGGAGGATGCGGTAGATGGCGTTCTGGACTTCTTCCTGTCCGACCACCGGCGCGCCGCCCTCGCCTTCCTGCACGCCCGTGGCCTGGTCGAAGGGACGATCGAACAGCTTGAAGCGGCGCACGCTGCCGGACGCCCGCTGGACGGTCTCCGTCCCGTAGTAATCGAAGCAATCGCGGATGTACTGCGCGGCGTCGCGAGCGTGCACGCGCGGCGCCTCGAAGAATGCCTCCATGTATTCCTGGAAGGCGAGGATCGTCTTGTTCGCGAGGAACGAGCGGCGGACCTGTTCGCCGACGGACTTTAAATATCGGGCTGAATCCACCATGGTGTACTCTACCACTCCGTGAGCAAGATCATCGGAATCGATCTCGGCACCACGAACAGTTGCGCGGCCATCGTCGAAGGAAGCGCGGTCAAGCTCATTCCTTACAAGGGCGGCGAGTTCATCATTCCGTCAATTTTTGCGATCGACGACAAGGGCAACGAGCTGATCGGCCACGAGGCGAAGCGCCAGTGGCAGTTGAATCCGAAGAACACGGTGTACGCAGCCAAGCGGCTCGTCGGGCGCTCCTACAGCAGCGACGTCGTCGAGCAGATGAAACAGCAGGTCGCATACGAGCTCAAGCCCGGCGAGCGCAACGACGTGGTTCTCGACGTCGGGCACAAGAACTTCCGCCTCGCCGAGATCAGCGCGAAAATCCTGAACAAGATCCGGGTCGTCGCGCAGGACTACCTAGGCGAGAAGGTGACGCAGGCGGTGGTGACGGTCCCCGCGTACTTCACCGACCGCCAGCGCCAGGCGGTGAAGGACGCCGGCAAGCTGATCCAGCTCGAGGTGGTGCGGATCATCAACGAGCCCACCGCGGCGGCGCTCGCCTACGGCATCGGGAAGAACCTGCACGAGACGGTGGTGATCTACGACCTGGGCGGCGGGACGTTCGACATCTCCATCATCGAGATCCGCGATCGCGTCTTCGAGGTGAAGGCCACCGGCGGCGACATCTTTCTCGGCGGGCTCGACTTCGACCAGGCGATGATCGAGTACGTGCTGCGCGATTTCGCCGAGAAGAACGGCATCGATCTCTCCACGGATCCGGTAGCGATGCAGCGGATCAAGGACCTGGCGGAGCGCGTGAAGATCGATCTCAGCAGCCGCGAGCAGGCGCCGTTCTCGGTGCCGTTCGTCACCATGACGGCCCAGGGGCAGCCGCTGAACATCGACTTCGTCTTCACCCGCGGTCTGCTCGAGGAGATCACCCAGGATCTGGTGGAGCGGACGGTGGAGATCCTCACCCGGGTGATGGATGACGCCGGCCTCGACCCGAAGAAAGTCGATGAGCTCTTGCTCGTCGGCGGCCAGACGCGAATGCCGGCGGTGCAGAAGCGGCTCACCGGGATCTTCGGAAAGACGCCCTCCAAAGGGGTGCACCCGGACGAGGCCGTCGCCATCGGCGCGGCTCTCTACGCCAACTCGCTGGAGGACAACTCCAACCTGCGCTTGCAGCTCCTCGACGTAATCCCGATGGCCATCGGCCTGGAGAGAGCGGGCGGGGAGTTCCACACCGTCTTTCCCCGCAACGCTCCCATCCCGAACGCCAAGGCGGTGGAAGCGACCACCAGCTACGACGGCCAGACGGATGTGGCCATGCGCATCTTCCAGGGCGACAACCCGCACGTCTCGCACAACGAGCTGCTCGGCGACTTCCTCTTCAGCGGTCTGAAGGCCGGACCCAAGGGGAGGGCGCGGCTGGAGATCACCTTCGACGTGAACATCGAGGGGATCCTGACGATGTCCGCCAGGGACCTCGACACCGGCAAGCAGATGAAGACCGCCGTCCGCGTCACGCAGCACTGATGCTCGACGCGGCGTCGGTGCACGCCTCGGCGCCCGTCGCCGACCTGCACGCGCATCCGGCCCTGAACGCCTACTATCTGCGGCGCGATCTCGGGCGGGAGCACCGAGGGCCGCGGAAATGGAACCCCCTCCGCCAGCAGATCGATCTGCCGCGGGCGCGCGTGGGCGGGCTGCGCGTCCTCACCAACTGCGTGTACGCCCCTTCCGTGCTGCCAATGAGCCCTTTCCGCGCCGCGCTGGGCGGGCTAGCCGCGCTCGAACGGCTCTGCGCGCGCCACCCTGCCCTCGCCCAGGTCGCCCGGAAGAAGGGCGATGTCCGGCCCATCGTGCAGAGTGGAAAAATGGCGGTGATCCACGCCGCGGAAGGAGGGCACCACGTCGAGCGGTCGCTGGAGAAGCTGGAGCGCCTCGCGGAGCGGGGCCTGCGTTACCTCACGCTGACGCATTTCGTGCACAACGGCGTGGCCCAGCCCGCGAAGCTGCCGCGGTTGCCGTTCTTCTCGCTGCTGCGCGGCGCGCCTGGGCTGACGCCGTTCGGGCGAGAGCTGGTGCGTCGCTGCGAGGAGCTGGGAGTGCTCGTCGACGTGACGCACTGCTCGGACCGCTCGTTCGCCGACGTGCTCTCGGTCGCAAGCCGGCCGCTGCTCGCCACGCACACCGGTTTCCGCCGCTTCGCTGGTTACGAGCGGAACCTGTCCGACGAGCAGGCGCGCGAAATTGCGCGTACCGGCGGCGTGATCGGCGTGATCACCTGGAACGATCTGCTCGGGGGCGATTCCATCGAAGCGATGGCGGACTCCATCGTGCACGGAGCGACCGTGGCCGGCGCGCGACATGTCGGCATCGGGACCGACTTCGACGGATGGGTCTTCAGCGCGAGGGGAATCCGGGATGCGACTCGGTATCCCGCCCTCACCGAGAAACTGGTACAGCGCGGGTTTTCCGAGGAAGAGCTGCGGGGCATCCTCGGCGGCAACTACCTGCGGGTGCTGGGCGAGGACTACGCCTCCTGAGCGCCGGCCGGCGGCATCGCCGGGACAGGCTTGCGGAAGTTCGTCGCCATCAGCCCGCCCATCACCAGCGTCGGCAGGAGCTGGACGGCGTGCAGCCCGATGGCGAACGCGGCGGCGTGACCGGGGTCGCCGCCGAACGCCACCAGCGCCGTTCCGGCGCCGAGCTCGAAGTTGCCGAGCGAGGCAGGCGGCGAAGGGATCGCCAGCGCCAGATTGACGCCGAAGATGACCCCCATCGCCTGCGGCAAGCCGTGTGGAAGGTGGAATGCCGCAAGGGCGAGCATGGTCACCGCGATCTCCAGGGTCCAGGCGAAGGCGGAAAACATCGCCGCCTGCGCCACCGCCCGTGGATTCCGGGCGGCCATCAGCCCGGATCGGGCGCGAGCTACCGCGTTCGCGATCCGTCCGCTGGGCAGCGACTCCGGGTGCTTCGCCAGCCAGAGAAAGGTGAGGACCAGCGTCACCGCCCCGATCATTCCCAGCCAGACGACGACGGCCATCCATCGCGGCACGGGCAGGAGCGCCGGCAACAGCGCCGCGAAGGCGAACATCACGACACCGTTGACGCTGTGGTCCAGCGCGACGGTGCCGAGCGCCGTGGCGCGAGCGATTCCCGTGGCCCGCGCGAGGAGCTCGGTGCGCACCGCTTCTCCCGCGCGCATCGGTAGAAAGGCGCTCGCTGCCTGCCCCACGTAGATGGCGGCGACCGGAGTGGAGCGCGGAACCCGACGGATTCCCCGCACCAGCGATGCCCAGCGAAGCCCCTGCAGGGCGGTGCAGGGCACACAGACCACAACGGCCAATAGCGCGAGGCCGAGATCGACGCCCTGGAACGCATGCGAGACCTGGTTCCAGTCCAGCCTGCGGGCAAAGACCAACACGCAGGCGCCGACCAGGACCCAGACCGCGACGCGCAGCAGAACGAGCAGCCGTTCACGGGTCATGCTGCGCGAATCTAGTCACCGCTCCTTGACTTGCGGCTGTTCGCCATTGGACCGCGCGACCGGCGCGGTCGCCTGGGGCGCGGGTTGTGGGCTCGTCCCCGAAGCGGCGTGCGGCGTGGCTGCCGGTGGCGGCACGGCCACGGGCCGCTGCTGAATCACGTTGCCGAAGCCCGTCGGGGGAGGACTGGACTGCGGCCGCGCCTGGACGGAAGGCTGCGGAGCGCCGTACCACGTCGGCCGCGGGCGGGCCGTCGCCGGACCCTGCGGCACACCGCGCGGCCCTTGGGGAATCGCCATCGGCTGTCCGTTGCGGGCAGGGACCGCAACCGGGGCGGTTCGCGGCCTGTAGAACATCACGGCGCCGAAACCCGTCCGCGCTGCCGAGGGCGTTCGCGCATCGCCGATGGCCAAGGGACGGACCGCCCTCCCGATCGCCCGCTCTACGGAGGCTACCGGGGGCCCGCTCTGCTGCCCGCCCGGCGCCCGAGCCGGCAACGGGATGACTCGCCGCTGCGGTCGGGGCACGACGTGATGGACGACCGGCTCGAGGAACGTCCGTGTGGGAACGACGACCCAGAGCGCAGGCTGCTCGACGTAAGAGTCGCGCACGCCCATCGGGCACCAGGCCGCATAACCATCGCTCCAACGCCAGCTCACCCACGCCGGCGCCCAGATGCTCCCCGGCACCCACATCCAGCCGACTGCCGGAGACCAGCCCCAGCGCCCGTAGTGGTAGACGGCCCATCCGAACGACTCGTCGCTCGCCCAGGCCCAGCCGGCGCGCGTCCATACCCAGCGGCCATAGGTGTACGGCTGCCAGTCCGAGGCGACATGCGTCGGCCGCCAGACGGTGCCGTATTCGGGGGTGTCGATCCATTCGCCGTTCCAGGTGAGCTCGGAGTCGCTGCGGAAGTCGTCGAAGGTCGGCCCGCTGCCTGCCGTGTAGTCGGCATCGTCCGGGTACGACTGCCAGGAATTGTCCGCCGGCTGCGACCCGTATCGATCGTCGCCGTAGCCATATCCGTCGGAGCCGGAGCCGTCCTGTGACCACGATCCCTGGTCCCAGCCGCTGCGGTCGTAGCCCTGCGCGAGAGCGGGGGCGGCGGCGAGGAGAACGGCGAGCAGGATTGACTTCATGGCGGGCCTCCCTGCTGCTTGGACGGCCGCCATGCTGGCATGTTCACGCAACCGCACAAACAAACCGCCGCGGCGGAAATCACGCCGTCTTGCGGTCCTTCTCGAAGAGCAGCGTGGGCTCTTCGCCGCGCATGATCACGCCCTCGGTGATCTTGCACTCCTTGATGCTGTCCCGGTACGGCACGTCGTACTGGATGTCGAGCATCGCATTTTCCATGATGGCGCGCAGGCCGCGCGCTCCCGCCTTGCGGCGCATGGCTTCGTGGGCGATCGACCGCAGCGCCTCGCGCGAGAAGGTCAGCTTCACCCGCTCCATCTCGAAGAGCTTCTGGTATTGCTTGACCAGCGCATTCTTCGGCTGGGTGAGGATGGTGACCAGATCGTCCTCGGTCAGATCGTCGAGGGTGGCGATCATCGGCAGGCGGCCGACGAACTCCGGGATCATCCCGAACTTGATCAGATCGGTCGGCTCGATCAGCTGCAGCATCTCGCCGACGCCGCGGTTGTCCTTCGGCTGCACGTGCGCGCCGAAGCCCAGCCCTTTCTCTCCTGCGCGCCGCTTGATGATGTTCTCGATGCCGTAGAAGGCGCCGCCGCAGATGAAGAGGATGTTCGAAGTGTCGACCTGGATGTATTCCTGCTGGTTGTACTTCTTGCCTCCCCGCGGGGTGACGTTGGCCCGGGTGCCCTCGATGATCTTGAGCAGCGCCTGCTGCACGCCCTCGCCGCCGACGTCGCGGGTGGGGCTCGGCGTGTCTCCCTTGCGCGCGATCTTGTCGATCTCGTCGATGTAGACGATGCCGCGCGCCGCCTTCTCCACGTCGTAGTCGGCCGCGTGCAGCAGGTTCTGGATGATGTTCTCGACGTCCTCGCCGACGTAGCCCGCTTCGGTCAGCGAGGTGGCGTCGGCGATGGTGAACGGGACGTTGAGAAAGCGCGCCAGCGACTGCGCCAGCAGCGTCTTGCCAGAGCCGGTGGGGCCGAGCAGGAGGATGTTCGATTTCTGCAGCTCGACGTCGCTGTCGCCTTGCTGCCGCGCGGCCTGCATCCCCGGACGCTGGCGGGCGGGCTTCTTCGAGTAGATGCGCTTGTAGTGGTTGTAGACGGCGACGGCGAGGATCTTCTTGGCACGCTCCTGACCGACCACGTAGTCGTCGAGGAACGTCTTGATCTCCATCGGCGCCGGGAGCGCGACGGCGGGACGGTTCTCCTCGCGCTCGCTTTCCTCGGCGATGATGTCGTTGCAGAGCTTGATGCACTCGTCGCAGATGTAGACGGTGGGGCCGGCGATGAGCTTCCGGACTTCCCTCTGCCCCTTCCCACAGAAGGAGCAGGAGAGATTGCCGTGGTGATGGCTGTCCTTCCGGCTCATGTCACCTCCTCCTTACAGGAGTGTACGCAAGGGGCTGCCGGCCGGGCAACCATGACCAGCGACAGTACGTAGGGAAATTTATAGAGGGTGGGTCCGACGCGCCAGAATCCGTTCGCGGCGCACACGATTTTCCTTGCTGGGCACTATGCTGCCGCTGGCTCCCCCGCTGTGGCAAGATCTTCCCACAGAATCGCGCAGCGCGTCGGTTGCGGAGCGACCCGGCGAGCGTCAACATCGGGTGTTGTCTTGAACCAGACCTTCGCGCTGCTGCTCTCGTACGACGGCGCGGCGTTTCGCGGCTGGCAGAAGCAGCCTGGAATGGCGACGGTCCAAGGGACGCTGGAGGGCGGGCTGCGCGCTCTCCTGGGAAAGCGACCGGTCGTCCACGGAGCGTCGCGAACGGATGCGGGTGTTCATGCCCTGGGCCAGGTCGCGTCGCTCGAGAGCGGCCGAGCCACGAATCTGGACGGCCTTCAGCTTCCTCCCGCGCTACGGCTCTTGCGCTGGACCATCGCGGAACGATCGTTCCATGCGCGCAGCAGCGCTATCGGAAAGCGGTACCGCTATGCTCTTCGCAGCTTCGTCCAGGGCGAGCCCGACTGGGAGCGTGCCCGCGCCGCGCTCCGGGGCCTCGCGGGACTGCCCCACCTCTCTGGACTTTGTTCCCCTTCCAGGGGCCACAAGCCTGCTCCACCGCTCACCTCATGGTCGCTCGGCGACGACGGCGTGCTGGAGGTGACGGGGAGAGCCTTTCGCAAGCACGAGGTGCGCAATCTCGCCGGCCACCTCGCGGCCATCGCGCTTGGATTCGCTACCCCTGACTCGCTCGCCGACCTGGCGCGCCGGACGCGTCCCTGGATGGGAGCGTGCGCTCCGGCACAGGGCTTGACGCTCCTCGAAGTGCTTTACCCGCCCGATCTGGACCCCTTTCGTTGACCCGTGCAATCACCGCCACGGCTTGGGCCGCCCAGTGGCCGGATCGATCTCCGCCGTCTGGAGCGGCGACTGCCCGATGCCTCCGGAACTTCCGAAGACGTACAAACGATTGCCACGGGACAGCACGGCGGGATTCATGAGCGGCCGCGCGAATGAGTCCGCGGGGTCTGCGCTCCAGGAAGTCACCGCGCCGGTCCTGGAATCGAGGCGGCCGATCAGTACCGTCGGTTCCCCGTCGGCGTTCCCACCGAGAACGTAGAAGAACCCGTGCACGACGATCGCGGACGGTCTCGCCCGCGTGTACGGCATCCGGCCCGCTTCGCGCCACGGGCTGAGCGATCCATCGCCGTTGACGTCGGCGCAAAAAAGCCGGTCGGAAGCGAACGAGGGTGCAATCGCGTAGACGCGCCCCTCGGCCGCGATCGCGGAAATGGTCGCGGAGGGACCGGGAAGCGGGGTCGTGGATCTCCACCCGCTGACCGACAAATCGGCGCCGAACGTGGCGAAACTGACGTCGGAGAGCGGCACGTCCACGCCGACGGCGTCCTGCGAGCCACCGAGCACGTAGATCCGGTTTCCGACGGCCACCGAGGCGTGATCGAAACGAACAGCGGGCATTGCCGCGGGAGACGGCGTCGCGAGCCATTGCCCTTCAAAGCCGTCGTCGCGAATGCACGAGGTGGACACCGCCGGCGTTCCTGGCACGTCGCGGTACTGCCGTCCTCCGGTAAGAACCAGGCATGTCGTCGTCTCGGAAACAGGCAGAACGGCCGCACCCTCATTGTCGTGGTGCGGGGGCAGGACCCCGCCGGCGTAACGGTCGCGGCCGATGGTCGTCCAGGGCATGCCCGAGTCGTCGAGAGGCGCCGTGAACGACGTCGGGGACGTCACCGCGAAGATGGAGTTTCCAGCGAAGAACGCGTATTCGCGCGAGGGGCCCATCTCGATGCCTGGTCGCCAGGTCGACGATGGCCATGGATAGACCGGATCCGACCGCGCCCACTGACCCGGGCCGGAATCGTTGACGGCGCGCACGCTGAAGCCGATCCGCGAGTATGGATCCAGATCGGTGAACGTCGTCTCGGTCGTCGTCACGCGCACGGGTGCATCTGCCGCTTTCTTCAC